>CAZEAH010000250.1:0-5371 GCA_964510075.1 uncultured Leptospirales bacterium
GGCCCGCCGGGTGCTGGCCGGTCGAAAGGCTCTCATCGGCTGGGCGCTCGGCGAGGCCTCGGCGCTGGCGGTCGGTTTCGCCGTGTCTTTTGCCGTGGCGCTTGGCGTGATCGCCGGCTTCATGCGCTTTATCAGCACGCGGAACTTCCGCCCGTTCGGCTATTACCGGATCGCGCTGGGGATCGCGGTGCTCGCCTACTGGTATTTTGCGGCGGGGGGGTGAGGGGAGGCGTGCCGGTGGGCTTTGCGGTAAGCACCGGCATGGGGGTTATGAGGAGGCTCGCAGGGCGAATACGGGAATATTCAGCCGGGCGACGGTCAGGATCGCCGCCCGGCGCCTTCCGGCATGCCTGCTTTTGTCCGCCAGTCCGATACCGGCGGTCCTTTTTGTAAGGATTTCACTTACAGAGGTCTAATGGATTTCGGGTATTCCCCGCGTTACGGGGATGCACGAAATAGTTGTTGCGAAAAGCCGGCCCCGGGCGTTATGCTCGGGGCCGATTCGCGTTATGCCGTACAGAAAGATAGATGTCCGCCATTGCCCGACGATTCCGGGATATTGCTCAAAAGGTAGACCATGAAGGTGTAGGTTTCGCCGGGTGGGTATAGTAGGATTGATGTTAAATGTGCGACGCTCGGGAATTTGCTCGCTGATACGTCAGTTCCATGGATGTATACGATTCATTCACTATTTTTTTTAGGCCGAGCCCGCCAAAAATGTCTTATTTCCGATATTATATTGCAATACGGCGTCATTAATGAATATGAAATTCAGGTCAAAAGGGTCGGCGGGAGACAAAGAGACGAATAATTTAGAGGCCGCTAAAACGTTGATTGCGCATATCAATAAGAACAATAACCGGGTGCAGGCGCTCGTCGACCACCTTGCAAGGGTGTCCGACCTCGCCGGGCTGTTCGCCGCCAAAATTGGCCTGCAAGAGCTTGGTAAAATTATCGGCCTGTTGCACGATTTCGGAAAAGCCGGCGAGAAATTCCAGGCTTACTTACGCTCTAAACAGGGATTAATCAGTCCCGATGAAGATGGATATCTGGACGCTCTGCGCGGCGAAATTGACCACTCCACCGCCGGTGCGCAACTTATATATAGAAAGCTCGCCGATCGAGGGCAGGAGGGAAAAATACTTTCGCAGTTTCTGGCGCTGGCGATCGCTTCACATCATTCGGGGCTGATTGATTGCCTGAAGCCCGATGGTTTTAATGAGTTCGGGCGGCGGATTGCCAAAAACGATGACAATACGCACCTGGCCGAAGCCAGAGGCAAACTTCCAGACATCGAAAAACGGCTGGATGAGTTTCTCGCGCAGCCGATTGAAAAAGCTTTTGTCAGAAAAATTTTCGATGAGATGAGAGAACCGGCCGAAAAGTCAAAGCCCGTCATGGTATTCAAGCAGGGCCTGCTGGCGCGTTTCCTGCTCAGTTGCCTTCTGGAAGCCGACCGCCTGGACACCGCCGATTTCGAGTATCCTGAAAACGAATCCATTCGGAATTACGGTAAATACATTTCGTGGGACACTCTCATTGAACGGCTCGAGACAAAGTATGAAGAGTATGCCTGGAAAACGGCGCGAATGAAGCCCGGGCGGGCATTGGAGGTGAATCAACTGCGGGCGCAGGTGGCCCAAGCCTGTCTGGAAGCGGCAGGAAAGCCCAGGGGCATATACCAGTTGACCGTCCCGACGGGAGGCGGAAAGACGGAGGCAAGTCTGCGTTTTGCCCTTCATCACGCGCGGGCGCACAAGATGGACAGGGTGTTTTATATCGTTCCCTACATTACCATCATCGACCAGAACGCCGACAAGGTGCGGGACATTCTGGAAAGAGCCGACGAGCGCGGAAAGGTCGTTCTCGAACATCACTCCAACTTCGTGCCGCCGGACGACACCCGCCTCCGTCACAACCTGCTCGCGGAGAATTGGGACGCGCCGGTCGTGTTCACTACCCAGGTTCATTTTCTCGAAGCCCTGTTCGGGTCGGGCACGCGCGACGCCCGCCGGATGCACCAGCTGGCGAAATCGGTGATCATCTTCGATGAGGTGCAGACCGTCCCCATAAAGATTACGCACATGTTCAACGCCGCACTGCGCTTTCTGACGCACGATTGCGGCGCGAGCGTCGTGCTCTGTACCGCAACCCAGCCGCCGCTGGACACATTGCCGAACGAGTACCGGAGACTGAGCATTGAACCGGAATATAAAATAATCCGGAACGAAGCGGAATTGTTCCGGAAACTGAAGCGGGTCGAAGTCCATGACGCGCGAGAACCGGGCGGATTGAGCAACGCCGAAATAGGCGACCTGGCGGCGCGGGCTTTACGGGAAAAGGGCAGTGTGCTGATAGTGGTCAATACGCGCCCTTCGGCAAAGGCCCTGTATGAAGAGATCAAGGCGCGACGGTTAGGCGCGGCGGTCTATCATTTGAGCACCAACATGTGTCCCGCGCATCGCATGACTGTACTGGAGAGGCAAATTAAACGCAAATTGAAAGCGAAAGAACCTGTCATTTGCGTCAGCACTCAACTTATCGAGGCGGGCGTTGATATCGATTTCGGCGCGGTCATCCGTTCTCTGGCGGGGCTGGATTCGATAGCCCAATCAGCGGGACGCTGCAATCGTCACGGGGAACGCGAGGGTGGAGGGGATGTTTGGGTGGTGAATATGAGAGAGGAAAATCTCGACCGATTGAAAGACATCAAGAGCGGGCAGGAACACGCGCAATGGATTCTCGATGATTTCAGGAATGTGCCTGAGGCTTTCCACAACGAGCGAATCGGCATGGAGGCGATTCTCCGTTATTACCGAACATACTATACGGCTTATAAAAATCGCCTCAATTACCCGATATATAAAAATTCATCGCTTGGACGAGAAGATGATCTGTTCAACCTGCTTTCGACGAATGAACTCTCGTTGAAAAATTATACAGCATTACACCATGGCGTAGCACCAGATATTATCCTGAGGCAGTCTTTCCGCTCCGCGAATGGTGAGTTTCGTGTGATTGATTCGCCTACACGCGGTGTTATTGTGCCGTACGGAGACGGAGATAGGATCATCAATGAGTTGTGCGGCTCTCTCTGTGTTGAAAAACAGGGGGGGCTGCTTAAACAGGCGCAATGGTATTCGGTTAATCTGTTTCCCTTCCAATTTGATGAACTTGCAAAAGCAGGTGCGATTATGGAGATACAAACCGACGCGGGGATATTTTATCTAGGCGAGCAATACTACAGCCAGGAGTATGGCTGGAGTGAATTGCCGGTAAGCAATACGAAGGTACTCATGGGATAAGAAGGAGGTGGTCTTGATGCAATATCAAAACAGTGTGACGTTCAAGGTATGGGGCAGGTACGCCCTGTTTACCGACCCGCTGACCCGCATTGGCGGCGAGAAATACTCCTATCAGGTTCCCACGTACGAGGCGTTGAAGGGGATTCTGGGTTCGGTGTATTGGAAGCCGACCATCGTGTGGGTGATAGACAATGTGCGGGTAATGAAGCCCATCAGGACGCAGCCGCGCGGCGCAAAGCCCATCAAGTATCACTCGGGCGGAAACGACCTGTCCATCTACACTTATCTGGTCGATGTAGAGTATCAGGTGCAGGCGCATTTCGAATGGAACGAGAGCCGCCCCGACCTGGCGCACGACCGCAATGAAAACAAACATTTTTGCGTCGCGCGGCGGATGATTGAACGCGGCGGGAGGCGCGATGTCTTTCTCGGCACGCGAGAATGTCAGGGATACGTCGAGCCATGCGAATTCGGCGAAGATCAAGGCTTTTATGACAACTACGGCGAAATGGCATTCGGGCTGATGTTTCATGGATTCGATTACCCCGATGAAGGCACTCCTGGTGAATTCTGGGCGCGATTCTGGCGGGCAAAGATGATTGATGGCATTCTTGAGTTCCCGAAGCCTGATGACCAGAAAGAAATTGTCCGCAAGTTCGTGCGCTCCATGAAAGCCAACCCACCCGACAGCAAGGGGCTTGCCGAGGAAGGCTTGCTCGAAGGTTGCGAGGAGGTTATGTAAGATGAACTGGATTCAAAGCCTGCACGAGACATATAACAGGTGCCAGAGCATGATTGGTGTCATTGGTGATGAGAATCAGGTTCCTCTTTTACCTATTTGCCACACCACTCAGAAGGCCCAAATTGAAATCACACTTGATACAAATGGCGATTTTCGGCGCGCTCGCGTAGTGGATAAGGAAGAGGCGCGCACCATCATCCCTTGCACGGAAAAATCAGCAGGGCGCACGAGTGGCGAAGCAGCTCACCCTCTTTGCGACAAACTGCAATACGTTGCGGCGGATTATGAAAAATATTTACCAAATGCACAAGATTGGAGTCAATGGCTTGTATCGAACAACTTGCAAGGATCAAATGTTGATTATAAGAAAAGCATTGAAAACCGATCCTCATATTATAATTCTTACAAGAGTTTGCTGTCTGAATGGGTGAACATTGGTGTCCCTGAGAAAGTTCAAATAATTCATCGATATATCCAGAAAGGGCGGGTCGTTTCCGATTTGGTAACCAATCGTGTTTTGCTCATTGATAAATATGGTAAATTCTTATTTCAACGACCTTTTCAAAAGAGCAAAGCCGCTCAGCTAGACATATTTGATTTATTGCCAGGAAGACTCAATCTTCAAAATGGAAGAATTGAAAGTTGGCAGGCTGATGCTTTCGTTCGCTGGAGTATTGAGGGTATTGACAAGGTTGCGGGAGTCTGGGAAAGCCCTGATGTAATTCAATCCTGGGTAGACTATTATTCGTCAACAAAGGAGAAAAAATCTTTATGCTATGTTACTGGCGAAGAAAGTTATATCGCCGACCAACACCCTGCCAAAATAAGGAACGATGCCGATAAGGCAAAATTAATATCTTCAAACGATAAAAGCGGTTTTACCTTTAGGGGAAGGTTTACTGATGCCGATGAGTGTGTGTCGGTAAGTTTTGCAACAACTCAAAAAGCCCATTCCGCGCTTCGTTGGCTGATAAGCCGTCAGGGGCATGTCACTGGTGATTTAGGTGTCGTTGCCTGGGCAGTTTCCGGCGCGAATGTACCGCAACCGACCGAAGATACATACGACTCGCTCTACAAGGGTTTCGACGCCGAAGAAGACCATCTTCCTGCCGACACCGCGCAAGAGGTCGGTATTCGCCTGAAAAAGAAAATCGCGGGCTATCGTCAGGAAATTGGGGAGCGGGAGGACGTGTTCGTGATGGCTGTAGATTCAGCCACGCCTGGACGTTTGTCCATCGTCTATTACCGCGCACTGAAAGGTTCCGAGTTTCTGGAGCGAATCGAGGACTGGCACGAGAGCTGTGCCTGGCGCCACACTTACCAC
>CAZEAH010000251.1:0-5368 GCA_964510075.1 uncultured Leptospirales bacterium
GCGACGATTCCATCGTCAATGTGGATGATCGTGCCGAACTCCTCTCTCATATCGCGCGGCGATCGCCCCTCCATCGCGACGACTGCTTCGCTGAAGCCTATATCGACGGGCGCGAGTTCAACCTTTCGGTGCTTGCCGGTCCCGGCGGACCGGTCGTCCTGCCCCACGCCGAAATACTGTTCCAAAACTACCCGCCCGGCAAGCCCCGGATCGTCGACTACCGCGCTAAGTGGCTGGAGGGAAGCTTCGAATACGAAAACACGCCGCGCAGCTTTGACTTTCCCCCCTCCGACGGGCCGCTCCTGGCGCGGCTCGAATCGCTGGCCCTTGCCGCCTTCGGCGCGTTTCGCATGCGCGGCTACGCCCGTGTCGATTTCCGGGTTGACCGTGACGCCGCCCCGTGGATACTGGAAATCAACGCGAACCCCTGCCTTACGCCGGACGGTGGTTTCACCGCCGCCGCCCGGAGGGCCGGGCTCTCGTACGAGGAAATGATCCACAGGATCATCGGCGACAGATAGCGACAACCGGAACCAGATCGACGGAATCACAGTGTTTCGCATTCGGCGCATCTACGACACCACAACCGAGTTCGACCGCAGGGCCGTCGAGCAGGTCCAGGACATCCTGCGCGCGCAGTTCGGCGGCATCGGCGAGGAGGCCATCGAACGCCTTCCGATGGAGCTCGCCAATCCTCTCAAGTACCGCTTCCGTTCGATGATATTCGTCGCCGACGATACGCGGGGTACCGTCAAAGGCTTTGCCCTCCTTCAGCATGCTCCCGACATAGGCTTCTGTTTTCTCGACTTCATCTCGGTGCAGAAGGGAGGAAGCGGCGGCGGGCTCGGGGGGGTTCTGTATCAGCACGTCCGCGATGAATCGCTCCAGCTCAACGCACTCGGCCTCTTTTACGAGTGCCTTCCCGACGACATCAGGCTCGTCACCAGCCCCGACAACCTGCGGCAGAACCAGGAACGCCTTAAATTCTACGAGCGCTTCGGGGCCCGCCCGGTAGCCGGAACGAAGTATGAAACCCCGCTGGAGCCCGGCGGCTCAGCCCCGTACCTCGTTTACGACCCGCTGCAGAAGGAACGCCCCCTGCGCCTCGAGGACGCGCGTGTCATCGTACGGACCATACTTGAGCGGAAATACGGCGCCTCCTGCCCGCCGGGCTACATCGACATGGTCGTCGACTCGTTCCGCGATGACCCGGTGCGGATCCGCCCTCCGCGCTATATTAAAAACGAGCGGCCGCCGCGCACCGTTCCGGCGATTTCAATCGACCGGCGTATCGCCCTGGTGATTAACGACCGGCACATGATCCATCACGTGCACGACCGCGGCTATGTTGAGTCCCCGGTCAGGATTAAATCCATCCTTAACGGGATAAACGACACCGGCATCTTCCACGAGATCCCGCCACACGCCTTCCCCGAGCGCATGCTCCGCACCGTGCACAGCGTCGAGTTCGTCGAGTACCTCAAACGGGTCTGTACCCTCATACGGCCCGACGAGTCCGTGTATCCCTACGTATTCCCCGTGCGAAACGGCAGGCGTCCGCCGAGGGAACTGCCGCTTCGGGCGGGATATTACTGTATAGACACCTTCACTCCCATAAACCGCAACGCCTACATCGCCGCCAAACGCTCGGTCGACTGCGCCCTCACCGCGGCCCAGTCCCTCCTTCAGGGCTACCGGCTCTCCTACGCGCTGGTGCGGCCCCCGGGCCATCACGCCGAGCGCCGCGTCTTCGGCGGATTCTGTTACTTCAACTCGGCCGCCATCGCCGCCGAGTACCTGTTGCGCCACGGCAGCGTCGCCGTGCTCGACATCGATTACCACCACGGCAACGGCACACAGGAGATATTCTACCGGCGTCGTGACGTTCTCACCGTCTCCATACACGGGCATCCTCAGCACGCGTACCCCTACTTCACCGGTTTCGCCGACGAGCGCGGAGAGGAAGAGGGGGAGGGATCCAACCTCAATATACCCCTGCCCGAAACCATCACCACCGACGATTACCGAAACGCCCTCGGCAGGGCCCTCAAGCGCGTAATCTCGTTCAATCCCTCCTTCCTGGTGCTCGCGCTCGGATTCGACACATCAAAGGGCGACCCGACAGGCTCGTGGCCGCTTGCGGCGGCCGATTTCGAAAACAACGGATACATGATCGGCTCGCTCCGTGTCCCCATACTGGTGATACAGGAGGGAGGGTACCGCATACGTTCGCTCCCCGCGAACGCCCGCGCGTTTTTTACCGGCCTGTGGGAAGGTTCGTTCGCGCGCAAGCTCGAACGGGCGCGCACCAGACCGACGGAGAACAACGGCAATGGCCTCTGAGCCCTCGGCACAACCCGCATTCCGCAGGGAGATCCGCGCAACCGATAGGGCCGAAATCAGGCGGATCGTCGAGTCCTCGGGCTATTTCTCCCGGGCGGAGGTCGAGATCGCCATCGAGCTCGCCGACGAGCGCATCGCGCGGGGGGACGCAAGCGGTTACCATTTCCTTTTCGCCGACGGCCCCTCGGGGCTTATGGGATACACCTGTTTCGGCCCCGTACCGGCCACCGAATCGAGCTACGACCTGTACTGGATCGCCGTCGACGAGCCCCTGCGCGGGAGCGGACTGGGCCGCTCGCTCCTTGAGCATAGCGAGCGCATCATCGAGGCCATGGGCGGCAGGCGCCTGTATATCGAAACCTCATCGCGCGAGCAATACGCCTCCACACAGGGCTTTTACGCCCGGTGCGGATACCGGCAGGAGGCCTTTCTGGAAAATTTTTACTCCGAGGGCGACGGCAAGCTCATCTACGTAAAGACGCTGGGCGGGGAGCGTCCGTGATGCAAACGCCCGACATCGCCGGAAAGCTGGTCCTGGCCCCGATGGCCGGCTTCACCGATTCTCCCTACAGGCGGATCGCACGCCGCCACGGGGCTGCGCTGGTGTACACCGAGCTTGTCAGCGCCGAGGGGATCGTGCGCGGAAACCGGAAGACCCTGGACCTCACGCGTTTTACCGCGGAGGAGAGACCCATCGCGATCCAGCTTTTCGGCAGGGACCCGGCCGTTATGGCCGAGGCCGCGCGTCGCGTCGAGGAGCTCGGCCCCGATCTCATCGACATCAATATGGGCTGCTGCGCGCCGCGCGTCTGCTCCGGCGGTTCGGGCGCCGGACTTCTGCTGGATCCCGCGCTTGCCGGAGCCGTAGCCTCCGCGGTTGCCGGGGCCGTGCGGCTTCCCGTATCCGTCAAGATACGAATCGGGTGGGACGATTCCTCCCGTAACTACCGCGAGCTTCTTCCGCGCATCGAAGACGCGGGAATCAGTCTGGTCGCCGTCCACGGCCGTACGCGCGCGCAGAAGTATACCGGAAAGGCCGACTGGAAAGCCATCGCCGAAATCGCGTCCCGTACGCGACTGCCGGTAATCGGCAACGGCGACATCCTCTCCCACTCCGACGCGCTTGAACGTCTTGGCTCATCCGGCTGCACGGCGGTTATGGTGGGGCGCGCGGCGATCGGCAACCCCTGGATATTCGATGGGACGCACCCGTCGAATTCCGACCTGGCCGGCGAGGTACGCACCCACCTCGGCCTTATGAGCGAGTTCTACGGAGAGCGCGGAATAATCCTTATGCGCAAGCATCTTGCCCGGTACTTCCACGGATTCAGGAACGCGGCGCGGCTTCGCGCAGAGCTGGTGAGGGCGATGTCATTCAAGGAAGCGATCATTCTCGTTGATCGCTTTGAGAGCGGCGAATTCGACGGCCCCGAGGAGTGAAAGGAGCCGGATATAACGGGCCGCCCGGCCCGGAGCCGGGACCAAAAGGAGGAGAGAATGGGGAAAGCGGTAAGGCATACCGGCAGGCTGTACGTAATCGCCACACCTATCGGAAATCTTGAGGATATCACCCTGCGAGCGCTCCGCGTGCTCCGGGAGGAGGTCTCATGCGTCTACTGCGAGGACACCCGCCAGACCCGGAAACTTCTCAATCATTACAGTATCGGCCTCTCGACATTATCACTGCACGCACACTCCTCCGATGAGCGGATCGCCGGCGCGATAAGCCGCCTTCACGAGGGAACATCGATCGCCTACATGACCGATTCCGGGACTCCGGCGCTCTCCGATCCGGGAAGCCGGCTGGTTGCGATGGCGGGCGAACACGGCATAGAGACAATACCACTGCCGGGGCCCTCCGCCCTTGCGGCTATAGTATCGGTTGCGGGTTTTCCCGAAAAATCGGTCATATTCGCCGGCTTTCTGAGCAAGAAGGACGGCCGGAGAAAAAAGGAACTGGAAAGCCTCCGCGGTCGAAGGGGGATACTCGTCCTCTATGAATCACCGCACCGTATCGGACGCCTGCTTGCGGCCGCCGCCGATGTTTTCCCGGAGGAAAGGGCCGTTATTGGAAGGGAAATGACCAAGATCCACGAGGAATTCCTCAGAGGGACTGTAAAGGAACTCGCACAGCGGTCCGATACTATTACCGCGAAAGGCGAGTTCACCATAGCGATATGGAACCGGTGCGGCGCAAACGGGGACGACCCGGAAGACTGAACAGATCGCCAATACCGGACAGACTGCCCTAAAAGTAAAATATTTCTTGCTCTATTCCCGTCTTTTTTATATAATTTGACCGGGGATGTACAAATGTGTTAAAGATTGATGCGATAATACCGATATTAGAAGCAGAATACCGTAAAGGAAAGTGATCATGGTTATTGATAAGATCGGGAACATCAACAACATCGTTGAGCCGAAGGGTACGAAATCGGTATCGAGGTCCAAAGAAACCCCGCGAAGCGACTCGATCCAGATATCCTCCGAGGGGAAGAAGGCCGCCGAAATAGGGCGCTACACCCAGATCGTCAACGAGGCGCCGGATATCCGCGCGGAAAGGGTGCGCGAGATCAAAGAGCGGATACAGAACGGGACCTATGACAAATTCGAGGACGACAAGATACTCTCGATGGTCGCCGATAAAATCGCGAGGAATCTGCTTCGAAAATAAACCCGTCGAGTCAAAACTGATCGATACGGAGGGAAAAAGCGGAGGCGAGTGACATCCGCTTTTTTTATATCTACGGAAATGCCCACCAGCGCGACAGCCATTCTGAGCCCCGAGTTTTACGTACCGTCCGAGATTTATATCCGGCAGGACATCATTCCCTCAATCGGCCCCGTACTGAAAACGATCGGCTCGCGCATACTCCTCATCACCACGACCCGTGATCTCACCCTATTTCACGACACGATCGAAAAGATGGCAAGGAGCGCGGCGTCGGCCAATCTCGGGCTCATAATTTACGACGAGATGACTGACTCGCCGACCACCGAGGACGTCGACAACGCCGCAGGTTAC
>CAZEAH010000252.1:0-5348 GCA_964510075.1 uncultured Leptospirales bacterium
CATCAACTCGTCGCGCAGACGGGCGGTATGATCCGCGGCTTCCGAAACAACGTTGAGAAGCGTAAGCTGGACCGGAGAAAGCCACAGCGGGAATTTCCCGGCATAGTGCTCCACAAGCACACCCACAAAGCGCTCGATCGAGCCCAGAAGCGCCCGATGGATCATATAGGGGCGGTGTTTCTGTCCGTCGCTTCCGACGTACGTGACGTCGAAACGTTCGGGCATATTGAAGTCGAACTGTATGGTGCTGCACTGCCACTCGCGGCCCAGTGCGTCTTTTATCTTTATGTCGATCTTGGGACCGTAGAAGGCGCCGCCGCCCTCGTCAATTTCGTAGTCGATGCCGGCCCGCTCAACCGATTCCCTGAGCGCCTGGGTTGCCTCGCTCCACATCGCCTCGTCGCCCACAAACTTCTCGCCGGGCTTCGTGGCCAGATAGACCTTGAAATCGGAGAAACCGAACGAGCGCAGCATATACAGACAGAAGGCGAGCACACGGTCGATCTCCTCCGGCATCTGGTCCGGGCGGCATACCAGGTGGGCGTCGTCCTGGGTGAAGCCGCGCACGCGCAGCAGGCCGTGCAGAACGCCGCTGCGCTCGTAGCGGTAGACGGTGCCCAGCTCCGCCCAGCGCAGGGGCAGATCGCGGTACGACCATCCCCGGCTCTTATATATCATTATATGGAAGGGGCAGTTCATGGGCTTTACGTAATAGTCCTGCCCGTCGATGTCCATCGGTGAATACATGTTGTCGCTGTAAAAGCCGAGGTGTCCGCTGGTGTTCCAGAGCGTCGATTTTCCGATGTGGGGAGAGTACACCAGCTCGTAGCCGTTTTTATAATGCTCCTCGCGCCAGAAGGTCTCTATGATATGGCGCAGGCGCGCCCCTTTCGGATGCCACAGTATGAGGCCGGCCCCGGTCTCGTCGTGGATAGAATAAAGGTCGAGCTCCCTGCCGAGCCTGCGGTGGTCGCGCTTTTCGACCTCCTCGAGGTGCTTCAGGTAGGCGTCGAGCTCGTCCCTGGTGGGCCATGCCGTACCGTAGATTCGCTGCAGCATCGGCCGCTTCTCGTCGCCGCGCCAGTACGCCCCGGCGATCGAAAGGAGCTTGAAGGCCTTTATGTACGAGGTGCGCGGGAGGTGCGGCCCGCGGCAGAGATCGGCAAAATCGCCCTGCCGGTAAAGCGAGACCATTCCGTCAGGCAGATCCTCCAGAAGCTCGACTTTGTAGCTCTCGCCGATGGAGGAGAAGTAGTCCATTGCCTTGCGGCGGGGCATTTCTTCGCGGACGATCTCGATGTCTTCAGCGGCGATCTTCGCCATTTCGGCCTCGATCTTCGCCAGGTCCTCGGGCGTAAAATTCCTCTCGACCTCGAAATCGTAGTAGAAGCCGTTTTCTATCGCGGGGCCTATGGCGAGCTTCGCGGCGGGGAAGAGCCGCTTTACCGCCTGCGCCATGAGGTGCGAGGCCGAATGCCAGAAGGCGTCCTTCCCCTCGGCGCTTGCGAAGGTAAAGAGCTTAAGTCCCGAATCGGCCTCAAGGCGGAACGACAGGTCGACCGGCCGCTCGTTTACGGCGGCGATCAGCGCCGCCTTCTGGAGTTTCTTGCCGATTTTGCCGGCGACTTCATAGATTGATGAATTCGCTTCGACCGGCAGGGAGGATCCGTCCGGGAGGGTAACTGTGACTTCGGTGGACAATTAACGGCACCCCTGAATTGAGAGAAGTTGGGCGATATCGGAGTCGAACCAATGACCTCCTGCGTGTCGAGCAGGCGCTCTAACCAAACTGAGCTAATCGCCCCAGTGCTGCCCCGTGCCGCGCGATCGGAAACCGGAACGCCCTCTTTCGACCGCGACGCGCAGTGATTTACATAACCGTTCCGCCCCGTCCATTGTCAACAATTTTTTACCGCGCGGAAGACATACATCCGGAAAGCGGGCGGTCGCCGCTCAAATAATGGTGGACAGAATGCGCCTTCGGTCGATCATTCAACGGTGCGCCGGACGCCCGCGCCCGGGCGCGCGAAATACCGCTCTCAACGAATTCATCAAACGCTACCCCGAGGAGGTTCTCATGAAATTATCGGATCTGTTCAGCCTGAAGGGCAAAAAGGCCGTCGTTACCGGCGGCGGGAGAGGAATCGGTAAATTTATCGCAACGGGGCTCGCTGAGGCGGGGGCCGACATCATCGTCGCCTCGCGTAAGCTCGAAACCCTTACGAAGACGGCGGAGGAGATTTCCGGGCTCGGCGTCAGGTGCCTTCCGGTCAGGTGCGACATGGGCTCCCCGGAGGAAATCCGTTCGCTCGTTGAAACCGCGAAAAAGGAATTCGGCACCATCGACATCCTGGTCAACAACGCCGGAGTCACCTGGGGCGCGCCCACGCTCGACTTTCCGCTGGACAAGTGGGAAAAGATCTTCGATGTGAACGTAAAGGGGGTCTGGATTCTCTCCCAGGAAACGGCGAAGATCATGAAGGAAAAGGGAGGCGGCAAGATCATCAATATTTCGTCGGTGATGGGCTTCCGCGGCTCGATCGAGGAGGCGCATCCTGCCGTCGCGTACAACTCGTCCAAGGCCGCAATCAACCTGCTCACCATGAACCTTGCCATCAAGCTGGCGCGCTACAAGATCTACGTCAACGCGATCGCGCCGGGATTCTTCCACACCGACATGATGGGCTATCTTGACAAACCGGAGATGGAGCAGATTAGGAACGCGGTGCTCATGCAGATCCCGATCCCGAAGATGGGCGAGGAGGACGACATCAAGGGGCTTGCCGTGTTTCTGGCCTCGAAGGCCTCCGACTACGTGACGGGCGCCATCATCCCGGTCGACGGCGGCATGCTGGCCAAGTGATTCCGCGCCACCCACCTGCGGCCGTCGACCGCGGCGGCCGCACGCTTTACGAGGGCTTGTTCCGCATAAAACAGCCTATCATGTAGGGCTCATCGACGCGCGCATTTTCGTCCATCGCGTAGAGCCGCCGCAGGATCTCCGCGTGTTCCTCCAGAAGGGCGTACATCGCCGATTCGGATACATCCCCGAAGTGCCTTTTGAAATATGCGGCCTCTTTCTTAAGCTCCTTCCGGAATTTCAGAACGCTCCCTTTTATGAAACGAAACTCCTTGAGCTCCAGGAAGGTCTTGAGATCGTCCTCAAGGTAGAAGTCGTTGTGGAGCGGAAAGACCGCGTGCATGAACTCGTCGTATACGCCGTCCGTGTCCTCGTTGTCGAGCACCACCGTGCACATAAAGAGAATCCCCTCGAACTGCAGGGCGCGCTTGAACTCGTCGATGGAGCGGCTCGAATCGAATATGTCGAGGCAGTCGACGCATACCAGAAGATCGGCCTTGTAATAGTCGATGGGAAAATCGTGGAATTCACCGTTGATGAAACGCACGCGCTCGCGCACCGATGGCTCGCACCTCCCCATGAAGTCTCTGATTGAGCCGATGGAGGGCTCGACCACCACGATGTACGCATCGCTCTTTTCCACCATCTCCTCGAGGAGTATTCCGTTCCCCAGTCCCGCCTTTACGATAACGCCGGGATTATATGTATGGATTACGTCGAAAAGCCGTTCCCGAACGGCATCCAGGCGCTCCGCCGGCTCGATATAGCCGCCGTGCGCACGATCGAATTCGAGAAACGACCTCACCTCATCCAGCCTTTCCATCCCCACCTCTTCGCTCCGTCAGTCGCCGGGATCCTGCACCCGGAACGTGTATTTTTGTATTGACACCGATCTATTTCAATTAAAAAATCCACCCGCGCCGATTTTATACCGCGATCAAAACGCCATCGATATCCTGCAGGCCCTTTACCGCCGAAAGCGAAGGCGCGGGAGCGTCCATCGATGGTACATGGTACGCGGACCGGCGGGAAGGCTCCACAAGCACGTGACGGGAGGACGCGGTGGTGAAGGATTCTGTATACTACGACTCGTGGAAGGAAGAGCGCGACATCATCCTCGAATACAACCAGGTAAAGCTCGACGACGCGAACGTCGTCAACATACTCGGTATCGGAATCGACAACGTCACCAGGTCGCAGGCCGTGGTAAAGGTCATGAAGATGATCGAAGCAGGCGGAACGCACCACGTCATCCTGCTCAATCCTTACAAACTGCAGCGCTACAGGTCCAACACGGACCTTCAGCTCATCTCGAGCAGGGCCTCGATGCATGTGGCCAGCGGCGCGGGTTTGCAGTGGGCCGCCGGATTTCTGAAGACGCCACTGAAGGAACGCATTCCCCCCATCAGTTTTCTCATGGACCTAGTGCGCATCGCCGAGATCAAGGAGTACTCCATCTTCCTTGTGGGCGCGCGTCCCGAAATAGTCGAGAAGACCTTTTCGAACATTCACAAGTCCTTCCCTAAAATCCGCATAGTCGGCAGGCACGGCGGGTATTTCAACCCGGAGCGCGAAAAGTCGGTCGTCGAGGCCATTCGCAAATCCAACGCCAACATCATCTTTGTCGGGCTGGGTTTCCCGAAGGAAGACCGCTGGATCGATACATACCGCAATGAGTTCAGAAACGCGGTGCTTATCGGAGTGGGAGGTGCGATCGACATCATTTCGGGCGAGATAAAAAAGGCCCCGGCCTTCTTTATGGACCGGGGGCTGGACTGGTTCTATCGGATAATCACCAAGCCGTGGAGAATCGGCCGGCTGGTCCGCGTAAAATTTTACTTCCTGCGCGTCATATGCAAACGCGTTTCCGGCCGCTGACGCATTCGCGCGGGGCGTACGAATATTCGTAACGCGCGGATGCGTATTCGTATGGCGCGAATTCGTATTCTTCTGGCGCTAATTCGTATTCGCGCCTTCAACTATTCCATTTTAAAAACGATAATCGAGACGTCCTCGCGTCGCGCCAGTTTCTCCGTGAATTCGTTCATAAGCGAAAGGAGCGATTCGATGACGGCGTCCGGACTCTCGAAACTCCCCTCCAGGCGCTTCATTACGCGGTTAAGTCCAAGAAGCTGTCCCGCGCGGTTTTTTACATTGATCAAGCCGTCGGAGATGATGACGAATATGTCGCCCTTTTTGAGCTTCACGCTCACATTTCTGCTGGCGTTCTCTCCCGCAGCGGCTCCGAAGCGCAGATAGCGGGCGACGGCCCCTCGCACCAGGATGGGATATGCTATGCCGGTGCTCGCGAATCGTATGGTCTCGTCGTCGCAGCGCAGTATTGCGTAAAAAAGCGAGAGACCGATTTTCTCGCCGATGTGGTCGCGGACCAGATCCTGGACGAATGAGATGATTCCCGCCGGGTTGTCGGACCTGCCGTGCGAGAGCGCCTTTACTGCTCCGTTCACCACCGAGGCGTACAGCGCCC
>CAZEAH010000253.1:0-5344 GCA_964510075.1 uncultured Leptospirales bacterium
CGGTGATTTCGAGGACGGGATCGACCTCAACGGCGACCCGGCGGAGCTCGCCGAGCTCCTCGAGCCGCGCGATGAACTGCCGGAGGTTTTTATATGGCATTGTGCGGTTTTCCGTTAAATTATTTCCGGCGTAGGGCCGGAAGGGTTAAGCGTAGGGGAGGACGGTAATTTTTCAACCAAATAATTGAGAATACCGCCCCGCCACGCCTGCCGATAGTATAAGTATATGCAATGAACAAGTCGCGCGGCCGGGTTTCAGACTTCGCTTTTTCCGCGCGCCGTGCTAAATGGTAATTATGATCGCAACCATACTCGGCGGCATAGGTATTTTCCTTATCGGCATGATCCTCATGACCGACGGGCTCAAGTCGCTCGGCGGCGACACCCTCCGGCGCGTTCTCACGCGCTACACCGGCGGAACGATCTCCGGCATCGCCTCGGGCTTCGTGGTCACCTCGCTCGTGCAGGCCTCGAGCGCCACGATACTCGCCACCATCGGCTTCGTTTCGGCGGGGCTCATCAGCTTCAGCCAGGTTATCGCCATCATCTTCGGGGCGAACCTCGGCACGACGACCACCGGCTGGCTGGTCTCGCTCCTGGGGTTCAAGCTGAGTATCGGGCTTCTCGCCATGCCGCTCGTCGGCACAGGGGCGCTCCTCATGCTTCTCTCCCGCGGGAAAAAGGCGTCGTCGGGGATGGTGATGGCGGGATTCGGCATGCTGTTCGTGGGGATCGCGACCCTTCAGAGCGGCATGCAGCACCTCGCCACCAGGGTGGACGTGGCCGCTTTTCCGGATACCGCGCTCCTCGGCCGCCTGGTGCTCATCCTCATCGGCGCGGCCATGACGGTCATCATGCAGTCGTCAAGCGCCGCGCTCGTAACCACGCTCGCCGCGCTCCATTCCTCGGCAATCACGCTCGACCAGGGCGCCGCGCTCGTCATAGGGCAGAGCATCGGCAAGACCTCCACGGCCGTCATCGCCGCGATCGGCGCCTCGGTCCAGGCGAAACGCGCGGCGCTCGTGCACATCATATTCAATGTCGTTACCGGCGGAATCGTGTATTCCATCTTCACGCCCTTCCTCGGCGCGATCCGGTACGCCTGCGCCGCGGCGGGGATCGACGACGCGGCGATGGTTCTCTCCGCGCATTACAGCGCCCTCAACCTCTTCGGCATACTCGTTATGTATCCGTTCATCGCGCCGCTCGGACGGTTCATAGAGCGCGCAATTCCCGAAAAGGGCTCGCGCCTCACGCGGAATCTTGACGCAAGCGTCGCCAACGTCGCCCCGGTGGCGATCGAGACCGCGCGGCGCACCGTCATCGGAATCGCCGCCGTCGTGATGGAGTCGCTCCGGCGCATCCTTAACGCCCAGGCATCGTTCCTGGACGTCGCCGACGACATCGAGGAGGCCGGCATGGCGCTTCGGGAGACCGGGCGCTTCCTGGCACGCGTGCGCTCCCAGCCGGATTCCTCCGCCCTGCACAGACTGCATCTCTCCATTCTCCATTCGGTCGATCACCTGGAGCGCCTGGTCGAAACCTGCCGCGAGGTGGACGAGATGCGCGAGGTCGCCCATCACGAGGAGCTGCGCCGCATCGCCCTCGAGCAGCTCTCCCGTATCGACATGGTGGTGCGCTGGCTCCAGGGGCACACCGAAAACGCCCCGCTTCGGGTGGTAGAGGCCATGTCGCAGTCCATCGCGGGCATCCGCCGCGCGCAGAGGGTCGAGCTTCTCGCCTCCACGGCGCGCGGCGAGCTCGAGCCGGAGGACGCCATGAGCCGCCTGGAGGCCATGCGCTGGCTCGACCGGCTCGCCTATCACGTGTGGCGCGCCATCTACCATCTTAGCGAGGAGCTCCGCGAGCAGGTCCCCCTTCCTCCGGGCACATCGCCGCCGCTGTAGGATGCTGATTTTAGCTTTACTCCGCGATCCCGGCATCCTTACAATGACCGGCTTAGTCCTGTCCCGATACTTATAATTGAAGAATGTAGCGGAGGTCCCGATGCGCACCGGAGCGGGCCGCGCCATTGCCCTGATAATGATCATCATGGCCTCGTATCGATCGGAGGTTACCGCCGCGGAGGCATCCGCTCCCACTGTCCCGCGGCCGATGAACTCGGTCGGCCTCGAGCACAGTGCACTCTCAACCAACGGATTCGAGCAATCGCAGTATGGATTCAGGTCGAAAATAAAACTCTTCAACCTAGGCGATGGAGAGATATCAGCGCGGCTCGGAGTGGAATATATCTCAACCACCGAAGACGGTTATTTCCCCGCGAACCTGTACAACATGACCGTTGCGCTGGGTATGAGGGACGACGACACCATGGCGGAGGTGATGCTCAACTCCCGCGGCGACCGTCCGTTCCACAGCATGGACGAGGTATCGGCGGGAATGTACGCCTTTTATCGCGTCTGGCCGCGCCCGCACGGGGGGCTTTTCGCGGGCCTCATTTACTTCCCTTTCGAGCGCATCATCCCCGAGGAGGTAATGCCGGTAAGCGTCCCCTTTCCGTTTCTCATGTACCTGCACGCCGCCCCGAATCTGTTCGTCATGGCGGGAATACCGACGATCGTCCGCTGGAATCCCGCGGAGTTCCTCTTTTTCGATTTCCAGTACCTGCCTTCCCGAAACATCACCGCATGGGCCGGCGTTCGGGCCGGTCGCGCTTTCAGGGCGGGGCCGGAGTTCGCATGGCGCCAGCGGAACTATCTCATCGCCGGACGCAAGGACAAAGACGAAAAGCTCTACCAGGACCACAAGCAGGCCGGTCTCAAGGTGTCGTACAGGCTTTTTTACGTGGTGGAGCTTTCTCTTTTCGGCGGCTATCTCTACGGCGCGCGCTACTTCACCGGCGAGACATACGGCGACGTGAACGACGAGCGGAGGATCGGCGACGGACCGATCGCAAACGCCGAGGCGAAGGCCTTCTTCTGAGGGGGTAAGTTTCTTATTGCGCAATAATTTCGATAAATTCTTGACAATCCCTGATTTCTTCTCATCATTAGCGACATAATAAGCTCCCGGCCATAAAATGTTCGAAAAACTCAAATCCAAAGGCTTCCAGGTGTTAACACTTCATCACGCCGAAGCGATATTGACTTACGACATGATTTCGGCGGCGGACGAGATCGAATCCGTGTTATCCGATATGACGATCCCTGTGCACGAACTCGTCTACGGCGGCGGCGGAGAAGGCGAGTTGACGCAGAGGATTCGTAAAAGTCTTTCCGAACGGTACGGATGGGAAAAACACAACTTCGAGATTAAAAAAATTGTCGATGGCGTCGAGAAGGAATCCATATCACACGAAATCGACCACGTAAAGAAATTCTCAACAGGCACAATCGCTCTTGAAATCGAGTGGAACAACAAGGATCCATTCTTCGACCGGGACCTCGAAAACTTCAAACGCCTGCATGCCGACGGCGTCATATCCATCGGCGCGATAATAACCCGCGGGCAGTCCTTGCACGAGGGCATGCGCGATCTGATTGAGGAATTCGCCCTCGCAAATGGCATAAACAACCTCGAACAGGTCCGGGAATATTATAATCCCACCGAACGCCAGAAAAAACTGATACAGCAAGCCGCTCTATCGAAAGGCTCGTTCGAAAAAGGCTGGGCCCATATTTTCGTGTCGGATAAATTCGGCGAGGCGACTACACACTGGAAGAAACTCGAGGACAGGGTCAATCGCGGAGTGGGAAATCCCTGTCCGCTGCTCCTGATAGGAATCCCGAGGGAAATCGTAGTAAACTGAGAACCTGGCAGGGGGAAACCATGAGCACAATTTACCAGCTGTCGGAAGCGAACCCGTCCGAGGATCTATTAACAAAGGCGAAGGGACCATATTCTACAATCCTCGCGGATCCCCCGTGGCAGTTTCAGAATCGCACAGGGAAAATGGCGCCAGAGCACAAGCGCCTGCTCCGATATCCGACCATGGAATTGAAAGAGATCATGGATCTGCCTGTCAGCAGGCTCGCCTCGGCCAAATCCCATTTATACCTCTGGGTTCCTAACGCACTGCTCCAAGAGGGCTTGAAAGTGATGGAAGCCTGGGGGTTCACCTATAAAACGAACCTCGTCTGGTATAAGATCCGTAAGGACGGCGGCCCGGACGGCCGCGGAGTCGGGTTCTATTTCCGCAACGTCACGGAACTTATTTTGTTCGGTGTTCGGGGAAGCATGCGAACGCTTCAGCCCGGGCGCACGATGGTCAATCTTCTGTATACGCGCAAACGCGAACATTCGCGCAAACCGGACGAGCTATACTCAATGATAGAGGCGTGTTCGCCGGGACCATATCTCGAGCTGTTTGCCAGGTTCCAGCGGCCCGGGTGGGACCAGTGGGGCAATGAGGATGTCGAAGTCAACTCATTTCATGGAGTGGCCAAGCGAAAGGCCCACGGCGATCCCCAGATGAGGCTGTTTGAAAGCCCGAAGGGGTACGGCGGCAAAAAGGCCCCCTAGCTCTGCGGTCTTTCCCAGCAGACCGCAAAAGGCCTGTCGTACGTTACCGTTATTCTTATATCGAATACCTTGACACCACCTTGAGCAGTCCTTATTACATTGTCCCAATGACAGTTGGTTCCACAATACACATCCCCCGGGTACACACATCCGGAAAAATGATGGTTTAATTCCCCGGCGCGTACTATACTGGTACTCGAGGCTGAACGGACCGGGGTATACGAATGGCCAGCGACAAGGAATCATGCCTGCGGAGGCTCCGGAACAGACTCCAGGAGTCCGTGCCCATCCCCGACGCCGAATGGGAATACGCGAAAACGCACTTCCACACCGAGACCTATCCGAAACACTCTTACCTGGTAAAGGCGGGCGAGAAATCCAACAAGGTCTTCTCGCTTGCGAAAGGACTCGTACGATATTTTTACATCACCGAATCCGGCAAGGAATTCAACAAGTACTTCGTCACCGATAACCGCTTCTTCGGCTCGTTCAGCTCGCTCTTCCTCGATATGCCGTGCGGATTTTTCATCCAGGCCATGGAGGATACGGAGGTGCTGGCCATAACGAAGTCCTCGATGGAAGAGATGTACGCCCGGCACATCTGCTGGGAACGGGTGGGACGCCTGAGCGCCATGTCGTTCATCTGCCACATGGAACTCAGAGAAAAGGAATTCCTGCTCGATCCGCTCGAGGTCCGCTATCTGCGGCTCATCTGCGAACACCCGGACCTCATCGACAGGGTCCCCCAGTACCACATAGCCTCCTATCTCGGGGTGACCGACGTCGCCCTCTCGCGCATGCGCAAAAAAATCAGGCATCCCTGAACCTCGATATTTTTCGGCGAAAATACCCCCCATTAACC
>CAZEAH010000254.1:0-5340 GCA_964510075.1 uncultured Leptospirales bacterium
GGCGTCGCCGTAATAACGCGCTACTGACGGGGAGCGCGGCCCATCACCTCGCCGAGAAAGCGTTCCACGCGTCGGAAAACGCGAAGCGAGCCATCGCCGTTCACTATCCCGTGACGTTCGGCGTACAGCCTGCACAGCTCCTTGTCGGTCCCGCCTATCAGGTCGAAGATCTCCAGGCCGCTCACCGGATTTACCACCGGGTCTTTCGAACCCTGAACGATGAGAGCGGGAACGCGCAGGTTTTTCAGGTTCTTTTCGACCACGTTCATGAACTTTTCGAGTTGTGCCACGCCGCTTACGGGATTTCGGAAATAGTTGATGTGGCGGTTCTCCGGATCGTTTTTAACGAATTCCATCTTGCCGCGCCCCACGTGCAGCCTGTTCAGAAAGCTGTTCCACAGCACGACCGTCGACGCCAGCCGCGACCCGATGTTGTTCACCTTGAGCGGCGCGTTGATTGACACTACACATTCGAACGCCTCGCCCTTGTTGATCGCCTGGTAGAGCGCCACCCCGGCCCCGGTCGAAAAGCCCGCCACCGCCATCCGCTTCACGGTGTTTTTCAGCACGATATATCCCCTGTTCGCGGATTCGTACCACTCCTCCCACTTGCGCGAGGCCAGGTCCTCGGGCGCGGTGCCGTGCCCGCGCAGGCGCACGCCGTACACCGTGTAGCCGGCGCGGTACAGGTATTCCCCGAGCGCCCGGACCTCCTCGGGCGCCGCCATATAACCGTGTATAAGGAGTATGCCCTTCCGGCCGAAAAAGCGCTTCAAAAAGAACGGGCGGCCGATATTTTTCGGCTTGCTCTCTCCCTCGATATAATACCTTTCGTAATCGCTTTCGAATATGCCGCGGTCCATTTCGAGGAACATGTTCCGTATCTTTCTCCGTACCATGCACGACGGAAGCCGCATGACCGCGTTGAGTTTGGAGGCGACCGCCTCCAGCGGTTCGATCTCGTTCTTGAGCACCTCGACGATATTGTCACGGCGGACAGCGTGGAAGTCGTATGGCCGCGAGAAGCGCTCGCGATTTTTATAAATAATCCCGCGCTCCTCCACGATAAGCCCGTCCGATTTCGCGGCGTCCATAAAGCTCTCGAACCGCCCGTGCGGGTCGCCGGTCAGCAGATAGCGCTGTTTCAGCGCGAGCGAGGTGTGCGAGGACTGCATCGGGAGCTCGCGGATGCGGTCGAGCGCGAGGAAGGCCCTGTTTTTAAAATCCTGTACGCCGATCCGCTTCTTCCTGTATTTTTCAAGGATATAGGCGAATACGTGGTCGTGATTGACGGTCGTCAGGGCGTAGATCGACTCCATGTAGCGCTTCATCAGGGCGACCGCCTCGGCCCCGAAGCGCAGTCCGCGCTTCATCTCATCGCCCGTAAGATACAGGGCGCGGTCGCGCACCATCCGCTCGTATCTACCGCCGGAAAGGTACTCGCGCGGGCTGATCGCTGAACCGAAGTTGATGTCGATATCGACTCCCTCGCTCAGCATGGTCCCCTCGACCTCCAGCTCCTCCTCGATCCGCTCGGGAAGCCTGTTGACGAACATGTGAGCGAGCCTGTTGATGATGTTGTTCCGGGCGCGGATCGGGAAGTAGGTGATGTTTACGGGTACGATGACGCTTTCGATCCGCGCGCATTCCACCGCCTTCTCGCGCGATGTGATACCGAAATTGGCCATGTACTCGTTCACGCCCTCCTCGTACCCGGTCTCAAGGAAATAGCCGAGTTTTGCCCTATAGAACTCCGTCCGCAGCGCCAGAAGCCCCGCTCCGGTATGAGGAGGCCGTCGGATCCCCGCGTTGTAAATCATGTATTTTCCGTGTTCGACGAGCTTCTTGTCTTTTACCATCTGTCCCTCGGGGAAGATCATGCACGAATGGTCGCCGCGAAGAAGGCCGCCGGTCATCGTGCGGTCACGCTCGGGATCGCGCGTCGAGATGGCTCCGAGCGACTCCAGGTATCTGCCGAACCCGCCGCTGAAAAAGCTGAAATGGGCGAGCGCGTAGAGATCCATCCCCGACGCCTTTTCGATGATGTACGGCAGGAAGAAGGTTTCCATCCTGGTGAAGTGGTTCACCACATACACGGCGGGGCCGGCGGGCAGGTGCTCCTCGCCGTGCGTGCGGATGTCGGCCTTGGTCGCTTTAATAAGCGCCTGCAGGGCGAGCTTGGTGACCCCCTTCACAAAACCGGAAGTTTTCATCGTCATACCGTCCTCATTTTTTGATCGGCGGCGCCTGTCGCGGAATCAGTACCGTCCCGCGAGGTAATCGGCGATTATTTCGCCGTGGTCGAAGGCCAGGTCCTCCGGCAGTGCGTCCGGCGCGAACACCCTGGCCTCGGTTGCGTCATCGGCGCCCGCGGGCTCCCCCGACGCGCGCGCGATGTACACGGTGCTGATGGTGTGCCCGCGCGGGTCGCGCCGCGGATCGGAATAGGCGTGGAACTGGCGAACGAGCTCCACGTCCAGAGAGGTTTCCTCACGCGCCTCCCGTACGGCCGCCTCTTCCAGCGATTCCCCGTAATCCACAAATCCTCCCGGTAGAGCCCATCCATACGGAGGGTTGCGCCGGCGGATAAGGACTATCCCCGCGCGCTCTCCCGGGCGTTCGATTTCTATGATGATATCCACCGTAGGCGCCGGATTGCGATATGTCTTTGCCATAGCTATGCCTCTTTGCCGTCAAAATAGCGCGTCAGGACCACCTCGCTGCCCTCCTCGTTGAAGGATATCTGGAAGATGTTTTTTACGAGGTGCAGTCCCACTCCGTGCTGATGTTCCATGAGCTGCTCGCCGATGTCAGCAGGCTCATCGTTGAGGTATTTTGCCCAGTCGAACCCCCGGCCTTCGTCGCGGACGACGTACACCACCTTGCGCGAATCGAGCGAATAGCTTACGTGCACCTTCCTGTTTTTGAGATAATCCTGGTTCGACTCGGTGATAACGACGTCCCAGTAATTGCCCCTCCTTTTTTTAAGTTCCGTCTTTCGGCTGTAGTCTATCTCGAGGTTCCCGTGTTCCACGGCGTTGATCAGCACCTCCTGGAGCGCCATCTGTACGAGATATATCTGGCCCGGGCTGAGGTACCGCTGAAGATTGCGGGTCAGACGGTACGAAAGGTCGTAGAGCTGTGTGAGGTTATTGTCCATTACATACGTGCTGGTTTCGCTGTCCAGGAACATTCCTGCAAGGCTGTCGACCGGCACCGGACGACCGGTCACCAGGATGTTCTGCAGCTCCCCCTCGCGCTGTATCGGGATCATTCTGAAGCTGATGTTTCGTATCTCTCCGCTTTCCTGTACCCTGAAGGGAAACGTGAAATCCGCTTCATTGCCCCAGAACACATCCCTGAACCGGTCGAGCAGGATATAGCCGAGGTGCGTGTCCTTTTGTATAAAGCTCCGGTCCAGTATCTGGCGCAGGGGCATCCCGACAAGCTGATCTCGCGTCGCGCCGACCAGTCTGTCGAAATTGCGATTGAAGGCCACAATCTGACCGTACATGTTGAGCACGACGAATATCTCGTCGGTATAATCCATCATCAGGTTCTTCCACCTGATCTCATAATTCAGGTCCTCAATTGAGGCCTTCATCTCGCCCGCCATTCGACGATAGATCCATACCGCGGCGGGCGAGACAATGAAGAGTACCACCCAGAGCAGGGCGACTTCCTTGAACGAAGGCAGGTGGCGGTACAAGACAAGCGAGAAGGCCAGCCAGACTAGGGGAAGTACAACGATATTGGTGGCGAGGAAAATGGCCAAGGCCCCTGTGACGGGCGCTTTACCTTTTTTCCCGAAAGGGGAGAAAACCGCTCGAGATAAAAGCGTTCTCCCGCCTCTTTCGCTCTTTTCCATACGTGATTCCATCTTCCGGCTTCTACGGTAAGACGTGACCCCAGTTAAACCGCGGGAAAACGAATAAATCAAGCACATTTGCCCGGCGCGAGCGCATATAACGCCATCCGTTTTGATTAATTCTTCTTGAAAAATAGTACATCGCGACCTAGAACGTTGGTATTCAATGCTATTGAATCAGACACTCAACGAGGCGCACTATGGACAGGGAACACCTCGCGCTGATGATCTTCGACCGGATCGACAAGTTCGGCGGCAGGACCGCAATGCGTCACCGCACCCCTTCAGGCTGGAAGGACATCACCTGGTATGCGCTCGGCGAGCAGATAATGAGCGTGGCCAAGGCGCTCGTGGAGTCCGGCATAAACGAGGGCGACCGCATCGGTATCTACGCGCCGAACTGCCCCGAATGGCACCTGGCGGATTTTGCGATTTCGGCGGTCGGCGCCGTGTCGGTGCCGGTATTCAGCGCATTCAATACTGCCCAGCTGGAGGACATCGTCAACCGTGCGGGCATCAAGCTCCTTTTCGTCGGGGACGAGGAACGGTACGACAGGGCGATGAGCTTCTATCTCTCGTCGGATTATCTTCAGCGCGTCATTGTTTTCGACGGTCTTACGGGCAGGACGACCGTCCCTCAGAACCAGTCGCTTGCCGATTTTCTTGAAATGGGCAGGAAATCAAAGCGGGAAAAGGACGTACGTACGCGCCTCTCTCATGCCTCTCCCGACGACTACGCCAGTATCATCTATACCCCGGGAACGACCGGAGAGCCGAAGGGCGTTATACTGACCCATGCGAACCTCTTTCACCAGATCAAATCCCTCTCGGCGCTTTTCCCTCTCACCGAAAACGACACTTCCCTCTGTTATCTGCCGCTCAGCCGCGCCTTCGAACGCACCTGGTCGTTTTTCATTTTAAGCCGCGGAGCCGTGAACTGCTATTGCGACGACCACCGGAAAGCGTGGGAATACATGCTCGAGGTCGAGCCGACCTGCATGACCGCCCCGCCCTCGTTTTACGAGAAGCTCTATGCCTCGATACGCGGGAGCATGGCACTCGATCCGCCGTACCGGCAGGCGCTCTATCGCTGGGCCATCGACACTGCCAGGGTTCTCGCCAGCCACAAGCTCGAAATGAGACCCTATACCCGCGGCCTCCGCCTACGACACCGCCTGACCGCCATGATCCTCAAGGCGAAAATCATGCAGTTCGTCGGAAAGAGGGTCCGCTTCCTCATCTCCGGCGGAGTGGCGCTTCCGCGTGAAATAGAGGAACTCTTTTACGCCGCGGGCGTCCAGATATACCAGGGCTACGGCCTGACCGAATCCGCATCCATCGTTACGATCAATTCGCCGGGAAACTTCATGTTCGGTACCGCCGGCACACCGCTCGACCAGTGCGAAGTCCGCATTTCGGAACAAGGAGAGATACTGGCGCGCGGACCGAACATGATGGCAGGGTACTATAAA
>CAZEAH010000255.1:0-5321 GCA_964510075.1 uncultured Leptospirales bacterium
GCCATCCACCTTTCGGTTATTTCCTCTTTCGAACAATTGAACGCGTCCGCGCGCAGGTGCTCGACGATCGCCGAGGGCGTCTGGGTGCGCAGGTAGTAGCGTTCGTCGTAGAGCACCGCCGTCGCCGCGGACGGGTCTATGATTTTACAGTGCAGAAGCGCCCGCGGATCGAAGCTGGAATATACGACGTGGGCCTCCATACCGTGGCGGTACACAAGGTCGATGCAGAGCTCCTCGACCCCGCCCAGCACCACATCCTGCACGGCCCCCGACTTGATTTCGATGTTGAGCGCGATCCGCCCGGCGCAGAGATCCAGCACCTCCTCCAGCATCGGAATGCGCTCGCCGCGCGCAAGTTTGAATTTATACCCGAAGTCGAAGCGCTTGAGCTCGGCGAGTGTGTAGTGCGCGACGCGGCCCCGGCCGCCCGTGGCGCGGTGGATGCGTTCGTTGTGCACGACCACCGGTACGCCGTCGCGCGAGAGAAGCACGTCGATCTCGGCCATGTCGGCCTCCATGTCGATGGCGCCCTCCAGGGCGATGAGCGTGTTTTCGGGGAAGTAGGCCGAAGCGCCGCGGTGTGCTATTACGGCGAAACCCTCGCGCGCCGGTGGGCGGTAGAGCAGGGTATGGCAGGGGCGTCCCATTGTCGGCCTCCTTGGCACGGTGAGTGATGTGCGTACTATCGGCGTGCCGAAAAGACTTGCAATCATAAAATTGCGGATGCTACACTCCGGACGATCCCGAGCGCGCCCGCTCGCCCTCATTGCACGGAGGAGGAACACGATGACCGCCGACGACATCATACGCCTGCTCGGCCTGAAGCCCCATCCGGAAGGGGGCCACTACACGGAGACCTACCGGTCACTCGAATCCATCGCGGCGGGGCACCTGCCGCCGCGCTATGGGGCCGACCGCGCCTTCGGTACGGCCATTTACTACCTGCTCACTCCCGGCACCTTTTCCGCCATGCACCGCCTGGCGAGCGACGAGATCTTCCACTTCTATCTGGGCGATCCGGTCGAGATGCTGACCCTGCATCCGGACGGCACATCGAGGCTCCTTAAACTGGGAAATGACCTGTCGGGGGGGATGATTCCGCAGGCGGTCGTTCCGGCGGGGGTGTGGCAGGGGGCGCGTCTCGCTCCGGGCGGGGCGTACGCGCTGCTGGGAACGACCGTGGCGCCGGGGTTCGATTTCGCCGATTTCGAGCTCGGCGATCGCTCATCGCTCGCCGGACTCTATCCCGCGCACGCACCGCTCATCACGGCGCTCACGCGCTGAGGCGCCCTCAGCCCTCCGATTCCAGCACCTGTTTTTTGAGCATGTCGGCGACGAGCTCCACGTTTTTCGCGCTCTTCGCGAGGCGCTCGGCTCCCGAGGCGTAGGACTGCGTGAGCTCGTTTACGCTCGCCACCGAGCGCACGATCTCGGTGACGGCGGTTTTCTGCTCTTCGGTGCTGTTCTTTATCTCGTCCGAGCGCTGTTTTACCTTTGTCGCCTCGACGTTGACGTCGCGGTTTATATTCTGCTGCTCCTTCATCTGCGCCGTCAGCGACTCCATCATGGAGCTTATGGTGTTCACGCCGTCTATGATGCTCCGTATCACGCCGACCGTCTGGTCGACGTTGCGCAGGCCGCTTCCGATCTCGCTGTTGTTCCCCTTTATAAGCCGGTCGATCTCCTTGAGGCTTTCCGCGGTCCTGTCGGCGAGCTTGGATATCTCGTCGGCCACAACGGCAAAGCCCCTGCCGGCCTCGCCCGCGCGCGCGGCCTCTATGGTCGCGTTGAGAGAGAGCAGGTTGATCTGGTCGGATATGCCGTTGATGATCTCGACGATGCCGGTCATTTCCTTGGAGCTGTCCCCGATCTTCTGCATGCTGCCGCTCATGGCGCCGAGCGAGCGGTCCCCCTCGCGCGCGTTGGCGGCGATGGTGCCGGTGAGTGTCACCGCCTCCGAGATGTCCGATCCCATCGATTCTATCGTTCGGGACAGCTCGTCCATCTTCGCCACGAGCGCCGAGAGGCTCTGGAACTGTTCCCCCGCACGGATGGCGATCTGGTCGACGCCTGCCGACACCTCCTCGATCGTGGCCATGATCTCCTCGGCGGAGGCGGCCTGGTTCTGGGAGTATTCGGAGAACGAGTTCGACGTGGACGACAGCTCCTCGACCGAGCTGGCGAGCCTCTGCGAGGTCTCCCGTACCGAGCCGAGCAGGCTACCGATCTTCGCGTAGCTCTCGTCGCTGCGCCTGCGCTCCTCGTCGGACTTCATCATGGCCTGCTCGGTGATGCGGAGCACCAGGTAGGAGAGCACGAAGGTGAAGACGATCACGAAACTGCTGTCGACCATTCCGACCTTGGCGGCCTTCAGGCTTATGGGATCGAGCTTGTTTTTTACCAGAAAGAAGAAGCTGATGTCGCTGATGAAAAAGAGCGCCGTGAACCCGAATATCCACTTGCGCTCGCAGAAGAGCATGGCCTGTACGATGAGCGCGATCATGAAGTAGATGAAGGTGCTGTACCCCGCGTAGGCGTCGCGGTTCACCTTGGCGAAAAGCCCCGCCGTTACGGCGATCGAGGCCACGGCCGTAATGAGGTTGGCGGCCCCGTGGTAGCGGCCGGCTTTGAGGAGCACGAGGGACACGACGGCGGCCGCGGCCACGGTAAAGATCACCAGGTTCGCCTGAAGCTGTATCTCCGGAAGGATCAGGGCGAACACACCGGACAGGATAAACATCAGAAAGCCAACCGACGTTGTGTAATACATCAATGTCTGGGCCTTTTTCTGAATGATGAACGGAGCGTCTTTGTATTTCGACAGAAAGAACCGCTTCAGGAAGGTTTCTCTGGCCATCTGCTGACCCCTTGTATGTATGGAATGGGCGGATTGCGTCTTGACTCGGTGCGACGGGTTTCTTCTCGAATCGATTATGACTATCCGAGAATACGGTGCGTGTCAACCTGAATTGAGGTCCTTGTATAGTTAATTTTGTCCTTCGAGGCTCATGCTTTAATGAATTGTTATTCGGCTGTCCCCGATGCGCACTCAGAGGGAGAAAATTATACTTTACACGGTGTCTTCATCCGGTGAGTCTCGCGACCATGAGCGACTCTTCGAAATATGACGCCGTCGTCTTCGACCTCGACGGCACTCTGCTCGACACGCTGCAGGATATTGCCGATTCGGTCAACGCGGCCCTTGCGGCCGAGGGGCTCGCCGGACATCCCGCCGACAGCTACCGCCTGATGGTCGGTAACGGCATGGACGTCCTGGTGGAACGCGCCGTCGCGGGGCGCCTCGAGGGAAATTCGTCGCTTGACCGGTGCAGGGAGCGGGCCCGTCTCGAATACGCCGGCAGGTACAACGCGGCCACCCGGCCGTACGACGGCGTACCCGAGCTTCTGGAAGCGCTCTCCGCGCGCGGCCTGAGGCTGGCGGTGCTCTCCAACAAACCCGACGAGTATACGGTGAAGATCATCCGCGAGTACCTGGACGGATATTTCGACATCGTCCGGGGGGCGCGGCCCGATTTCCCCCCAAAGCCCGACCCGACCCAGGCGCTCGATATCCTCGCCTCAATGGGAGTCGCGTCGGAGCGCGCGCTGATGATAGGCGACAGCGGCGGCGATATGGAAACGGCGCTTAAGGCCGGCATGGTCCCCGTGGGCGTACTGTGGGGCTTCCGCGGGGAGCGGGAGCTCCGCGCCTCCGGCGCCGCCGCTCTGCTCGCCAGGCCCTCGGACCTTCTCGCGCTTCTGTAGTACCCCCGCGACGCGCACCATTTCTGTTGACTCCGGCCGGTATCCAGTGATATATACAGTAACCCAGGGCGGACGCTCCGCTCCATAGATCAATTTTGCTTGGCGAACCATGAAGCCATCGCCCGTCCGGTACGCGTTGTTTATCGCCGAGGCCGTCATCAACAGGATGCCCTCGCGCATTTTAAAAAGCCTGTTCTGGGAGTCGTCGTCCAACAAACCCGGGAGGCCGACGGTCGTCATCGTCGAGATGGGCTCGGACGATTCATTACCGCTCCTGTGGCGGAGCGTCGGACATTTCGTCGCCGAGAACGCGGACGTCAATATTGTCGTCGTTCATTTCCGGGACGTTTCAACCGGAGCGATTATAAGGCACGGCCCCTCCGCGGTGGTGCTCACCGGATATCACCAGGAGCTTTCGTCCTACGGGCCGGGGGAGATGGAGCCGCTTTTTGAATTTCTCAGGAGCACGGAGCTCCCGGTGTTCGCCATTTGCGGCGGCTTCCAGTTCCTTGCAAGGGCCTTCGGCGCTACGATAGTGGAGATGGGCTTCGAGGAGCGGGGATATACAAGTCTCAGTCTACTGGAGGACGATCCCCTTTTCCGCGGCATCATCGGTCAGCCTGTTGTGTACAACTGGCACCACCTGACCGTCCGTCCCGTACCGAAGGATTTCCTGGTTCTCGCAAAGAGCGAGGTGTGCGTGCAGGCCATACGGCACCGGACGCGCCCGCTTTACGGCGTGCAGTTCCACCCGGAGTTCGCCGACCGGAGGCACGCCGACAGCACGATGATCTTCGGTAACTTTCTCGGCGTCGCCGGACTCTTACAGAAACCGTCTGGAGGTTAACCATGGAAAACACCGCAGTGCATGAAACGATCGCACGCCTGAAGGCGTTCTATGAAACCGGCATCACGCGCGACCCCGGCTTTCGCGTCAGGATGCTTAAAAAATTGGCCGGGGCCATCCGCGCCGCCGAGCCCGACATCATGAACGCGCTCCGCGAAGACCTTCGAAAGTCGCAGTTCGAATCCTACGCGAGCGAAATCGGTATACTGTATCCCGAAATAAAATACGCCGCTAAACGTCTGCGCGCCTGGTCCAGACCCGAGCGGGTGCCCACACCGATTATACATTTTCTCTCCGGAAGCGTCATCTACCGGGAACCGTACGGGACCGCGCTCATTATAAGCCCGTGGAACTATCCCTTCTACCTGACCATCGGCCCGCTTATCGCGTCCATTGCGGCGGGCAACTGCTCGCTTATTAAGCCCTCGGAGCTCTCGCCCGCGACCTCAGCGCTCATCGAAAAGCTCATTGCCGATACCTTCGAGCCCTCGTACATCGCAGTCATTCAGGGCGGCGTGGAGACGGCTACCGCCGTCCTCGCGCAAAAATTCGATTTCATCTTCTACACCGGAAGCACCGCGGTCGGCCGGGTGGTGATGACCGCCGCGGCGAAGCACCTCACTCCCGTCGCGCTCGAGCTCGGAGGCAAGAGCCCCACCATCGTCGAGCCGGCCGCCAGAGCCAGGACGCTCTTGGGATTGCGCTGCAC
>CAZEAH010000256.1:0-5297 GCA_964510075.1 uncultured Leptospirales bacterium
CTGCAGTCGGCTCTATCAAGGTCCGCCCGGAACAGAATACGGTCTATACGCTGGTCGCGCGCGGTGGAGGCAAAGAGCTGCGGCGCATGGTCTCCATCACCGTCTTGCCCCGCCCTCCGGCGCCGAAACCGACCATCGTCCTCATATACTGCGACGACCTGGGATACGGCGACATCGGCTGCAACGGCGCCACCGCCATCCGTACCCCGAACATCGACTCGCTTGCCCGCCGGGGCTTCCGCGCCACCGACTACTACGCCTGCAACGCGGTCTGCGCGCCCTCGCGCGCGGGCCTGCTCACCGGGCGCTATCCCTTCCGCACCGGGGTCATCGGAAACACCTATCCCAAGGGAGAGCCGATCGGCCGGGTGCTCGCGCGAAAGCTCGGCGGGGCCCTCATCGACCTGGGGGTGATGGACATCCGCGAGAAATACGTCGCGCGCGGCATTTCGGACAGCGAGATCACCCTGGCCGAGGGATTGAAAAGCGCCGGCTACCGCACCGGGATGATCGGCAAGTGGCACCTGGGCGATTACAGCAGGCAGCCGGAATTCAATCCCCGCAAACACGGTTTCGACGAATACTTCGGCGTGCCCCACTCGAACGACATGATACCCTGTCCGCTCTTCCGGAACGAACAGATGCTCGAGGCCGACATAGGCGCGAGCGAGGCCACGCAGAAGAACCTCACCGGCCTCTACACCCGCGAGGCGCTCAAATTCATCGACAAGAGCGGCCGAAACCCCTTCTTTCTGTATTTCGCCCACACCTATCCCCATCAGCCGCTCCACGCCTCCGAACGCTTCGAGAAGAAGTCGAGGGCGGGTCTTTTCGGCGACGCGGTCGAGGAGATCGACTGGAGCGTCGGCGAAATTCTGGCGCTCCTTCGAAAGAAGGGGCTCGAGAACAACACCCTGCTCATCTTTACGAGCGACAACGGTCCCTGGTACGAAGGGAGCGCGGGACGATTCCGCGGGCGCAAGGGGCAGAGTTACGAGGGGGGCTTCCGCGTGCCCTTCGTCGCCGCGTGGCCGGGACGCATACCCGCCGGGAGCGTGAGCTCCGCCCCGATGATGAACCTGGACCTCTACCCCACGCTCCTTGGCCTGGCGGGGGTCGGGCTTCCCGAAGACCGTATCGTCGACGGAAAAGACATCCGGGGCGTGCTGACAGGCGCCTCGCGGGTATCGCCGCACGAGGCCATCTACTTCTATCATTACGACCTGCTCGAAGGCGTGCGCGTCGGAAAGTGGAAATATTTTGACAGCATCAACCGTTATGTATGGCCCATCGCGCTCGACACGGCGCCCGTTCCCGACCGCCTGGGCAAAAAACAGATGGGCACGCGCTGGCCGCTTCTCTACGACCTCGAAACCGATCCCGGCGAGTGCTACAACGTCATAAACACCTACCCGGAAAAGGAGGCGGAGCTTAAGGAAAGGCTGAACGCGTGGAAAAAGGAAACGGCGAAAGACCCCCGGGGGTTCGCAAGGGGACAGACGACTGATCCGCGCGCGTAATTCGTATACATTCTTTTGATCCGAAAGCCTGATACAATTTTTTCTCTTCGGCGCCTGTTAGTCGTGAGTTCGGCGAAACGGCCGGGCAATACTGGCATTCTTCGAACGGGGCCCGCCGAGAGAGCACGCCGGGCCAGGTGCGGGAATAGACGGCAGGAGGGGCCATGAGGACCATGACGAAAGAAAAACTCGTGTATCGGGGTAAGTCCAAGGACGTATTCGAGATCGCCGAGGGAAAATACGCGGGCAAATACCGGATGGTGTTCACCGACCGAGCCATCGGCCATATTGAAAACGAAAAACCGGTCTTCGATCCCGGATACGATGTCGTCGTGGGGGAGATACCGGGCAAGGGGGCCGTTCCAAAACAGAAAGGACGTTTCCGCGGTCGCGAAAACGTCCTTTCATGCAGGCCACGAGGGACTCGAACCCCCAACCGCCGGTTTTGGAGACCGATGCTCTACCAATTGAGCTAGTGACCTGTGTATCATTACCACAACGCACAGGGGCGGCTTCTGTCAAGTATTTTTGGCGCGTAACCGGAGCCGGGGGGGCCGCGCCCCCTCCGCCTTAATAATACTCGTTCATCGCCAGGTCTTCGAAGAGGTACTTCTGCTTGCTCTCGTCCTCGCTGTGCTCGAACTCCACCGGGTAGTCGCCGTCGAAGCAGGCCGTGCAGAACCTGAGTTCCGGCCGGTCGATCGCGGCGAGGAGGGACTCCACGGTCATGTACTCGATCGAATCGACTCTCAGGTACTTGCGGATCTCCTCGATGGAATGCGACGAGGCGATAAGCTCGCTGCGGGTCGGTATGTCGATGCCGTAAAAGCAGGGGAAGCGCGTGGGGGGCGCCGATATGCGCACGTGCACCTCGCGCGCGCCGCCGCTTCGGAACATCTTTATGATCTTGCGCATGGTGGTGCCGCGCATGATCGAGTCGTCCACCACGACGATGCGCTTGTCGTCGATCGCGGGGCGCACGATGTTGTACTTGATCTTGGCGCCGAAGTCGCGGATCTTCTGCGAGGGCTCTATGAAGGTGCGGCCGATGTAATGACTGCGGATCATGCCCTTTTCGTAGGGGATGCCCGACTCGCGCGCGTAGCCCAGGGCCGCGCAGATTGACGAGTCCGGTATCGGCACGGTGATGTCGGCCTCTACCCGCGACTGTCTGGCCAGCATGCGGCCCAGCTGGATGCGCATCTCGTGGACGGAGTTCCCGAAGATGATGGAATCGGGCCGCGAAAAATAGATGTACTCGAAAACGCACAGCGACTGTTTCTTTCGTTCGAAGGGGAAGTACGATTTCACGCCGCTCGATGATATCTCCAGAAGCTCGCCCGGCTGCACCTCGCGCACGTACTGCGCGTCGATGATGTCGAACGCGCAGGTTTCGGATGCGACCACCCAGGCGTCGTCGAGTTTACCGAGCACCAGCGGCCTGAAGCCGTGGGGATCGCGTATGGCGTAGATGGTGTTCCTGTTCATCACCAGCAGCGAATATGCCCCCTTTATCTGGCGCAGGGCGTAAATGAGCGCTTCAAGGAAATCGCCCATGCCCGAACGGGCCATGAGGTGTACGATCACCTCGGTGTCGATGGAGGTCTGGAAGATCGAGCCGTCGCGCTCCAGGGCGAAGCGGAGCGAGCCGGCGTTGACGAGATTTCCGTTGTGGGAGAGGACGATCGGGCCCAGGATGGAGTCGGCCCGGAACGGCTGCGCGTTGCGGAGGAAGGAACTGCCGGTGGTCGAGTAGCGGTTATGGCCGACCGCCATGTGCCCCGGCAGGCTGTCGATGTGCTCCTCGCGGAAGATGTCGACCACCTTGCCCATTCCCGCGTAGCGGTAGATGTGGTGCTCGTCGCTCGAGGCGATTCCCGCGGATTCCTGTCCCCTGTGCTGGAGTGCGTACAGGCCGAGATAGGTCAGGTTGGCGGCCCGTTCCGTTCCGTAAATGCCGAAAACCCCGCACTCATCCTCGGGACGGATGCCGTGCAGGGAGCACGAATGATCGGTGATGTTCATAATCGGGTTATCTGCCGCGTGATGGTTTCTGAGCCGGGAATACTCTTACGAGCCTTCCACATGGTGTAAAGCATTTTATTACGGTCGCGCGTCCCGCAATCGGTTCAGGGGCCGGGTAGCGAATCTCCCCATCCCGGACGCGCCGCCCGAATACAAGTATAGCGGGAAAAAGGACCAAAATCAAGGAGTTATTCGCCCCGTTGTTTCGCCGGTGTAAAAAAAGGGCCCTGCCCGCCCCGTAAGCCGCCCTTACGGGCATGGCATGAATCTCAGGCCTGTTGCTGGGCGTAAATCACGGCGAGTATCCGGGCGGGAGTATCTCCCAGGCAGGAGACGCGGTGCGGGGTCGTGGAGTCGTAATAGATGGTGTCGCCCGGCTCAAGAACGTCGGTGAACTCGCCCAGCTGTATCTCAACCCGGCCCTCGATGACGAACAGGAACTCCTCGCCCTCGTGGCTGTAGGCCGCGCCTTTTTTGTCAACCGGTTCGAGCGTCACGATGAACGGCTCCATGTGCCGGTTAATCTTGTCGGGCGCCAGCGACTCGTAGGAATAGCCGTAGCGCACCCCCTCCTTGGAGGCCACGCGCGAGGTGGGCGTCCGCTCGTCCCGGCGCACTATGGTGAAGGGAGATTTGCCGACCTGGTTGAAGAGCCGTCCTATTTCGATACCAAGTGCGCGCGCGATCGTGGTGATCGCGCCGAGGGGCGGCGAGATGAGGTGGTTTTCCAGCTGCGAAAGGTAAGCGGTCGAAAAACCCGTGCGGTCCGCCACATCTTTCAGCGACAGGCCCTGCGATTCCCGCAGTTCCTTTATCTTTTCGCCGACTCGTACTTCTGCCCCTGCCATGGCTCCTCCGTCTCGATGTTCTCCGGGTCTATGGTGCGAGCCTATCAGTGACGACGGGCGGCGTCAATTAAAACTTTTCCAGGTCGTCCAGGTAGTTGATGTTGATGAATACGCGCGCCGGGTCGGCAATTTCCTTTATCCAGGGGCCCTCCACGCGTCGTACCGCCACTTCGTCGAAGAAGCTCACCACCCGGCGTTCGCCGCGCTCGATGCTTCGCCTGACGGCCCCCGCGCAGTTCGTCGAGTAAAACGCATGCAGCGCCTCGTAATTGCCGTTCAGATAGGGAATGAGCACGTCGCTGTCCCCGGTAAGGCCGGCCATTGCGCGGATGAGGGGACCCGAGAGAAAAGGCATGTCGCAGGCCACGACGAAACATCCGCCTGGGCGCGCGTACCGCAGGGCGGTATGGATCCCGCCGAGCGGCCCCCATCCCTTCACCAGGTCGGCATGGCAGGGGACTCCCAGGTGTGAAAAACGTCCATGGTCGTCGGCGATAATCGAGATTTCGGAAAAAACGCCGCGCACCACCGAGAGCACCCGCTCTATCAGCGGAACACCCTCAACGGGAAAAAGCGCCTTGTCGCGCCCGAACCGCCGGCTCCTGCCGCCGGCGATGATGAAGGCGTTGATCGATTCCAGCGGGGGTGTCATATTCGCTTGACAGGCGGGCAAAAGCCTGTAGTATCATTATGTCCCCGGGCGCTTTCGGGCATCCGGGGTTCTTTCGCCTCCGTGGAGAACAGCATGCCATTCATTGTATCGATCGTCGGCCGTTCGGGGTCGGGCAAGACCACCCTCATCGAGAAGCTCATAGGTCATTTCAACGAAAAGGGCTATAAAATAGCAATAATTAAACACCTGCGCCACGATTTCGACGTCGACCGCCCCGGCAAGGACACATGG
>CAZEAH010000257.1:0-5281 GCA_964510075.1 uncultured Leptospirales bacterium
GCGGGCCGCCCGGGCGGCCGAGCGGACGTTCCGGCCGGCGATGTCACCCCGGAGCTCATACGGGCCTTTGTGGAATCCTGCTACGACCGCTCGCTTAAAAAGTCCTCCATCTCGCGAAAGATCGCCTGCTTGAAATCGTTTTTCGGCTATCTTTACCGGGAGCTCTATATCGGCTCCAATCCTGCCGCCGCGGTGTCCTTCCCGCGCAGGGAGCGACCCCTGCCGCGCTTTCTCCACAACCGCGAGGTCGAGCGCGTGCTCGATTTTCCCGTGGAATCTTTTATCGATTTCCGCGACCGGGCCCTGCTGGAAACGCTTTATTCCACGGGGGCCCGCGTTTCGGAGATCGCCGCCGCCGGGTATGCCGACCTCGACCTTGACGGAGGCGGTCTTCGGGTCACGGGGAAGGGGTCGAGGGAGAGGGTCGTGTTCCTTACCGCGGACGCGGTGCGATGGCTGAGGGCGTATCTCGTCGAGAGGGGAAAGCGCTTCGGTTCCATCGACGGGCCGCTCTTCGTCAACGCGCGGGGAGGGAGGCTGGGAGCGCGCGGTATTTTCAATATCGTCGACGGCCGCTCGAAGAGGGCCGGGCTACTCGCCCGGGTCACGCCCCATACGCTCAGGCACAGCTTCGCGACGGAGCTCCTCAATAACGGAGCGGACATACGCGCCGTGCAGGAGATGCTGGGGCACAGCGACATCTCCACCACCCAGGTGTATACCCACACCACAAGGGCGCGCCTGAGGGATGTTTACCGTCGCTGCCATCCGCATGCCGGGGGCGGCGACGAGTAGACGTACGCGCTACTTCGGCTCGATGACCTCGACGAGCGAGAGGTCATTTTTCTTCAGCACAAGTATTTTTTTGTCGTGCCTGTTGATATACACGTATTCGCCATAGAAGCTGATAAAGGTGTTCTCGCTTACGGTCTCGGTCGACCGGGCCGTCCGCTCGAGCGCGCCGTCGTAGCGTCCGAGGTAGTATTTGCCGTTTTCGACCGTCACCGCGTAGATGAAGCCGTCGCGAATCTCCACGAAACTGCGCCAGAATATGTCGTCCCTGCCGCGCTTCGATTCCCTGAGGGTCTCCCGGTCCAGAAGCACGAGCCGGTGGCCTGTTTTATGGTCACCCTGATGGACGATGACGGCGACCCCGCCCGAGAACACGTCATAGCGGCTTCCGCAGATGTTCTCGACAGGCGACCTGAACATCACCTTCCTGGTGGCGGCGTTTATCATGTACATTTCATTGTTGTAGTGGCCTGCCTCAAGGTATTCCCGTATTTTCAGGTAATAGAGCTTCTCCGCGAAGACGTTCTTGTCGAGCTCCTTACTGCGGAGCTCGTCCTCGCGCTTGTCGAGTTCCTTTTCCTTCTCTTCGAGTTTGGCCTTTGCGACGGCCGGGCTTTCCTTTATGTCCTTTTTAAGTTCGTCCTTCGCGATCTCCTTTTTCTCTTCCCTGAGGGCCTCCTCCTTTTTCGCCGTTTTCGCCTCCTTTTCCGCGACCTTTTTTTCCTCCCGCTTTATGTCCTCTTTTTTTTCGGCGACCTTTTTTTCCTCCCTGGCGACGGTCTTTTCCTTTTCGGCCGTCTTCCTCTGTTCTTCCTTAAGCTTTTCCTCGCGCGCGGCGATCTCCTCCTCTTTTTTCTTCTTCTGTTCCGGATCCGTTACGGCCTTCGCCTTTTCCTTCTCGTCCTTCAGTTTCCGCTCTTCCCGCGCCTGCTCGCGTTTCCGGCGTTCCACGTCGGCCTTTTCCGCTTCGATGCGCTTTTTCTCCTTTTCGACTTCGCGCGCGTCCCTGGCGAGGTCCGCCTTTTTCTCCGCGGTCTCCTTCTTTTCCTTTTCAATGATCTTTTCCTTCAAGTCGACCAGGTCCTTGCGCTGTTCGAGGTTATCGTCTTCTTTCCGGACCGCGGTCCTCACTTTTTTATCGGAGATGATGTCCGGATCGATCGAGTCGATCGCGCCGCGCTTGGCCTCCTCGGTGAGCGGAATGACTATGCGGGTCGCTCCGGGCCACTGGTCGTAGCGCGTTGCGAGGCCGGCATTCGTCGCAGAGAGGTTCCTGGTGACCACCTTTTTGTACGCTCCGCCGAAGTAGCCCATGTCGCCTCGATATACGGCGTTGTAATAAGTGGTGAAGACCGCGAGCGTGTACGCGTTCTTTTCGGAGTAGCCGTACATGCGCTCGAAATACCCCGAAAGGATGCGGCGGATGTACTGTATGTGCGTCACCCTGGCCTCTTTGTCGATTGAAACAATGTCCGCCGAAAGCTTCTCGGGCTCTTCTTTCGAGATGGCCCGGATGAGCGAATATTTCATGTAATAAGTGACGCGGGCGTTCTCGCCGCGCTTCTCCGCCGCGGCGGCGAGCCCCGTTCCGATCGATTTGACGGCGGCGACGCTGTCCCGGTTCCGCTGCGGACCGGCATAATTGATGAATTCGATTTTTCCCGCCTTTCTGAGCTCGTCGACGTCAACTTCGAGTCCGGCCGCGGGAACGGCCGCGAGGACGATAAAAAGTGCAAGCGCGCAGTGCTTTCGCATGGTAATCTCCCGTTGCGGTGTGAGATCGGGCGCACGTCATTTGCCGGGCCCGTCGCGAAGTATAGGCATCCCTCGCGGTATTTCAAGCACTATTGGTATTCGCCCGCGCGGTGCCCGTCGGCGATGCCCCTCCCGTACGCGCTTTTCAGCGTACAGAACAGGCGGGATGTTTTAGGGTGGACGAAAGGGCGTCCGGACGTGTAGTGTGTCCGGACGCGGAGGCGGACATGAGGAGAAACGACAAGAAAATCGAAGACCCGGCGGAAATAGAGGCGATTCTTCGCGAGGCCATGGTGTGCAGGATCGGCCTGGCCGACGGCGATACCCCATACGTGGTTCCGATGAATTTCGGTTGCAGGGGAATGTCCATTTACCTGCATTCGGCGCCGGATGGCAGAAAGATCGATATCATCACCCGAAACGGTCTTGTCTGCTTTCAGGCCGATACGGACATCGAGATCGCGCGCGAAGAGGCGGCGTGTTCCTGGGGGGCGCGATACCGGTGCGTAATCGGCTACGGGAGGGCGGAAATCGTGACCGATCTGCAAGAGAAACGCGCCGGACTGGACGCCATCATGGAAAAGTATTCCGGGAAGTCGGGCTGGAGTTACAGCGACGCGTCTCTTGAAAAAGTCGCCCTCATCCGGATCGACCTGACCGAGCTTTCGGGCAAGAGGTCCGGATGGTGACATTCGGGCAGAGGTCTCAGTTCCCCAGCAGGGAGCGCACCTCCGCCTCGCCGTACCTGTAAAGCTTCGTGCAGAAAGTGCAGCGCAGTTCGATGCCGTGGTCCTTTTCGAGCATGTCCTCCACCTCTTTCCGGTCGATGCCCATCAGTATCCCCTCGATCATCTCCCTGTTGCAGCGGCACGCGGCCCGAAGCGGTGTTTCGCCGAGCAGGCTCAGGGGATAATCGTCCATCAGGCGCGAAACGACCGAAATGATATCCTCCCCCCGCCTGAGCGATTCGCCGAGCGGGATCTTCATGGCGGCGATGTTGGCCTCAACGCGCTCGAGCGCGGCGTCGGGCGTATCCGGAAACCTCTGGATGAGTATTCCGCCCGAGGCCTCCACGCCGCCGTCGCCGTTCTGCGCCAGTCCGATGATCATGGCCGAGGGGACCTGCTCGGATTCGGTGAGGTACCAGGCGCAGTCGCGCGCGATCTCTCCGGTTCTCAGCGGTACGACGCTGCTGTACGGCTCCTTGAGGCCCAGGTCCTTCACGACGGTGAGGAATCCCGCGCCTATTATCGCCGGCATGTCGATCCGGCCGTCTCGCACCAGCGGTTCGACCGCCGGGTTCGCGACGTATCCGCGTACATTGCCCAGCGCGTCCGCCTGAACGTGGATTTCGCGCACCGGGCCCGTGCCGGAGATGCGGAGCGTCACGTTCTGGGAGGAATCGGGCTTGAGCGTAGCGCAGAGGAGCGCTGTGGCCGAAACGGCCCGGCCAAGCGCGAGCGTTGCAGCGGGCGAGGTGCCGTGCTGCGAGCAGATCGTCCGCGCGAGCCCGGTGGTTACTGCCGTGTATACGCGAAGGTTGTAGTGCTCGCAGATTATTCGCGCGATGCGGTCGCCGTCATTCATCAGAACTCCCTGAGCGATTCGTGCACGCCCTTCGATATCTCAAACCAGAACTCAAGCGCCGCCTCGTTCTTGTCCTTTCTGAAGCGGTCTATCCAGGAGGCGAGCTCCTTCGATCCGTCGTTTTCTACCTCGCGCAGTCTGCCGAGCCAGCTCGACACGAAGTCCACGTTGCGTTCGGACTCCCAGAAAATGGAACTGTTTCGGCTGTTGATGCGGCTGGCGGTGATGCTGACCGAGGCCAGGTATTCGGCCTTTTTGTCGTAGAGGGTGCCGATGATGTCGGGGATCATCTCCTCCGCCCAGTTCCGGTGGAAACGGCAGAAGCCCATGTTGTCCATGATGAGCTCTTTTTTGAACCGGTCGGCGTTTTCCCTGCCGAGCCTTCGCGGCTCGAAGAAATTGTCGCCGTAGTACATGTAATACTTGCCCATAATCGGCATCGGCGAGAGCACGCCGGGGGTCCAGTACTGGTTGGGAACGATCCATCCCTTGCGGGCGTTCGCGTTATAGACGAAGAGGTCGAGTATCTTCTTCCCCCGGTCGCGGGCCAGGTGCCGGGCGAAATCGCGCGCCCCTTCCTCGAGGTTGAGGATGCCGCGCTTTTCGATGATCGAATCGAGGAGCTCGACTCCGATTCGGGCGTTGTGCATCGAGTCGGACTCCACGCCGAAGCCCTCGATGGAAAAGACCGGGCGTTCGGATACGCCGAGCTCTTCCGGAGAGAAGAGCCCCACGTGCAGGCATTCCATGAGCCAGGAGAGCACGCCGCCCACGGAGATCGCGTCAAACCCCAGGCTGTCGGCCCGCCGGTTAAGAAGTTCGGCGGCCCTCTGGTCGAACACGCCGCAGAGCGGTCCCATGGTCTGGTAGGGCTCGTAATCCTTCTTGTACTCGCCGTAGATCTTCTTGCACACGGCCGAGCATGGTTCGCCGCAGGTGCGCATGCTTTTCGGCCGGATGATTTCCTCGTTGAACTGGCGCAGGTAGTGGTCCACAATGAATTTTTCGTGGATGTGACGGCGCTCGTCCTCGCGCATGTAGATGCTCCGGTAGTTGAACGCGATCACCCTCCCGCCCATCTTCGCGTAGTTGACGCCGAAGGTGCCTCCCGTGTCGAAGTTCGGGTCGAAGCGGTACTTTGTTGTGG
>CAZEAH010000258.1:0-5258 GCA_964510075.1 uncultured Leptospirales bacterium
CTTCCTTTTCCACGTAATCCTCGACCTTAATTGAACCGGAGAAGGTCGACAGCGCCGATTCCTTCGAGTAACGGACGTAGTTGTCGGTGTGATGAAGCAGTAATTTCGTGTAATCGATGCCGCCGGCGGACGCGGCGCTCTCCGCGGCGAGCATCTCCAGGGTGGCCTTGATGATTTTAAAATTGAAGTCGTCAACGTATTCGCGGATGGCGTCCTCCGCCTTTTCGAACTCGCGGTTGAGGATATACTGCGCCACGGTCTTTTCGGCGCGGAAGCGCACCCTGCGCTCCGTCTTTTTCTCGTAGGAGCCGGCCTCCCTGTCCGCTTCGACCTTCTTTTCTTCGGCGGTCGCCCCGCCCGGAGCGACTTCGTAGTAGTCCCTGTTCAGCTCGTTCAAGAACGCGTCCCCGTTCTTCGCCAGAAACCTGTTATAGAACTGGTTGCCCGCCTCACGCTCCATCTCGAAGAGGTGGTTGAATATCTTCGTTTTCATCTCGTCCGGGCGGCTCTCGAAGAGGGCCAGAAAGCCGTAGCGCTTGGCCCTTCGCGACATCTTAACGGCCTCGATATACTTGTAGATTTTGTACGAGTGGAGTTTCGGGTTGGAGGCCGTGCCGATGGTGTAGTGGTTGAAACCGACGGCCCTGTCGCGATACCCCAGGGTGAGGTACAGCTTTGCCCTGGCGTTCTTCGACCTGATGATCTCCGGCGCGAGACTGTCGAGTATGTCCTTGGCCCCCTCGAGGTATGAGTCCCTCGCCATGTCCGCAAAGAGGCCCGAGTGACTGCCCTGCGAAAGGTACAGGCGCTTGTATGCGGCCCTGTAGTCGGACTGGAGGTAGGCCACCTCGGCGTTAAAATGGTGGCGGTACACTTCCCTGAAACGGTCCTTCCGCTCTTCGCCGAAGTTCGTTATGCATACGTCCATGAAGTCGATGAAGCCCTTGTTCTCACTCAGTATCCGCTCCGTGGTCGTCTGGTCGGAAAAGGCGGCCGCCGCCCGGCTGAAGAGCACAACGACGGCAATGGAAAGGGCGATACGGAGGCAGAGCCCGATACCGGAATTCGTTTTAATCAGCATTTCGCCGCACCCTGATCGTTGAAGTTGTCGCGTAACCGGGCCGTCCCGGTTCAGGCCGCCGCCGTCATCCGATCCGCGACAGATCGGAGGGGCCCCGCCGCTTACCGCTCGACGAGCTCGATCTCGTTCGCCGCGACCACCTTTCCGTCAAGTGACGCCTTGATGCGGTACTTTCCGGGCCGCATGAAATAAACGGCCGGAATATAGGCGCCCATGTCTTCAAAGTTCTTATCAATCTCGTAGCTTATCTGCTTGTACCGCTTGAAGTCGTTGTTCTCGAAATACTCGATCTCCATCGCGAACATATTGGAATCGAGGTCTTCAAAGTTCCGCTTGATGAAGAAATGGATCTTGTCGCCGACGGTGTAGCGGGTCACCTGTTTCTCATCTATGGAGGTGATCTCCTGGTTCGAGAGGATAAAAACCGCCTTTCCGTATTGCGTGGTAAAATAGATAAGATAAAACACCACCACGAAAATCAGCGCGACCAGCGCCACCTTTGCCGCGAGCTTCACAGAGCCCGCCTTTCCGTTGTTCTCCACGTTAACACCCTGCTCTTCCATACCTGCCCCCCCGAGTCAGCGGCCCGAAACTGCGATTATATTCCCTGTTATTTTCGGCCGAAAACCGGGCGTCCAACAGTTCATTTTTACTTCCCGCACCAGGATAATGGACCGCCGCGCGCAAAAAGTCAACCGGGTTGCGGCCCCGACCCGGCAACTCCGTCGTCCTCCCGGAAGTCGAATCCGGCTATTCCCCGTTCGCGTCTCCCCGGATCTCGGCAATCATGCGGCGCCGGAGTTCGAACAGCGCCGGATCGAGCAGGACGGGATATTCGCCCGGCGAATCGAGCCGCCTGAGAGCCTCCGGAAGAGATTCAAGTTCCGCACGGCATCGGGACCGGCACTCCTCCATGGACGGAGTCGCTGCCGCATACCTGCCGTTTACCACGACAGGCCGCAGCCGTTTCTGGGTCCTGTGCGGGCGTTTTACATCCGCCTTCTTTCCATGAATGTCGAGCGGGTCGCTTCCCGGCCGCTCTCCGAAATAAATAACATCGCAGAGCATCCGTCCGTCGTCCCCGTACCAGCGTTCGACCTCTTTCCGGCCGGGAAGGCTCCCCTTGGGGAGATCGTCCGAAATTTTGAGCCTGGGCACGAGCGAGCCATTTTTTTCGAGCGCGGCCATCTTGTATACGCCCGAGAGGGCCGCCTCGCCGTGCCCGGTCGCCAGCCTCGTCCCTACGCCGAAAACGTCGGCCGGAACACCGCACCTAACAAGGTCCCTTATCGCGTATTCGTCCAGATCGTTCGAAAGGACGATCTTTACGTAATTAAGCCCCCCTTCGTCGAGCATATTCCGCGCCATGCGGCATAACGAAAGAGGGTCCCCCGAGTCCAGCCGGATGCCCGCGAGGCGATGTCCGCGAGCCTCGAGCTCGCGGGCCACACGTATTGCGTTGGGAATGCCGCTGGTGCGGCTGTCGTAGGTGTCCACCAGCAATATGGCGCCGTCGGGATAGGTATCGGCGTATGCTCGAAACGACGATAGCTCGTCGTCGAAGGCCATCACCCAGCTGTGAGCGTGGGTGCCTTTCACCGGAATGCCGTATCGCGCGCCGGCCAGCACGTTCGATGTTCCCTCGCAGCCGCCTATATACGCCGCCCTGCTCGCGGAGAGGGCGCCGTCGCCGCCCTGCGCCCTGCGAAGTCCGAACTCCACGACCGGCCTTCCTTCCGCCGCCTGGCAGATCCTTGCCGCCTTTGTCGCAATAAGCGTCTGGAAATTAAGGATGTTCAACAACACCGACTCAACGAGCTGCGCCTCCCCCAGCGGGGCCTCGAGGCGGGCGATGGGTTCCTCGGGGAAGACGAGGCTTCCCTCCTCAAAGGCGTACAGGCTCCCCGTAAATCGGAATGCCCCCAGATGATCGAGAAAGCCGCGTGAAAAAAGGCCGAGGCTCTCGAGGTAGCCGATTTCTTCCTCTCCGAAAGAAAGGCCCGTGAGGTACTCCGCCGCCTGTTCGATCCCGGCGAACACCGAATACCCTCCCCCGAAGGGGTTGTAGCGGAAGAACACGTCGAAAACGGCTCTTTGCCCGATAATCCCGTTTCGAAAATACCCCTCCATCATGGTGAGCTCGTAGAGGTCGGTGAGCAATGCCGGTACGCTCATCGTACGACCTCATCGGTCCGGAGAAGCCGAATCCCCGCGGAGATAAACTCCTCGAACGCCGCCCGGCCGCCCTCCGGGGTTACGGGTTTAACCGCGTCCTCGACCACCGCAACCCTGTAACCGGCCTTCGCGAGGGCCAGCGATGTCGTCCTGACGCAGTAATCCGTCGCCACCCCGTACACGACAAGCTCGGCGGCGCGGAAGCGCTCCATGTACGGCCCGAACAGAGGATTTGTAAAGGCGCTGAATCCTGGCTTCATGAACCCTGGAAATTCGGGATTCAGCTCGAGCACGAGCGGATGGTCCTCGTAATGTATGAGCCGCATTCCCTCGACCATCGTGGCGGAAATCTTCTCGAAACCCGCCGTGCCCCGAACGCAATGCGGCGGGAACTGCGCGAACTCCGGATCCCCGGGAACATGGGTGTCCAGCGTCGCTACGAGCGGTATGGAGTTATCTATCGCACATTGCGTCAGCTTCCGGAGGTTCGACTCCAGATTCTCGGCCCCGGCAACATGGAGTGCTCCCCGCGGATCCATAAAGTCGAACTGCGTATCGATATCGACGAATACCCTGGCGGTCATACAGTTTCACCCCTCGTTCAAACTCCTCAGCGCGGTCGCATATCATTCGCTCCGGAGACGCGCCTTGTGTTCTTATTAAAAGATGTTCAAACCCCGCAGATTATTTCCATATTTTTTTGCGTATTGACGGCAGGTTTTTACGTGCTCGATCAGAACCATCCGGTCGCACCCGTTCCGGCATATCGGTACACCGAGGCGTTTTCCGGGAGGGAGAATTATATTTAGTAAAAATATCACGGTACGCATTCCGGGCGACCATCACACCAGTCTCCCGGCCCGAACCTGCCTGCCTTCAGAACGCCGCTGCGGTCTACTCGGAGCCATTATCATTTTCTCGCCCCGAATTCGAAACGGGTCGCGCCGTAAGGACCAAAAATAAAATAATTTTATATTGACAGAGACGCAATTAATGCGTAGACTGCGGCGCGGTTTGAGATTCCGGAAATCCATACAGTACATACAGGATTGCACGTTCAAACAATGACGCCGAACGCCGCCCGGAGAATAACGACATCCCAGGGACCCGGATCAGCGGTATTGCCGGTTTCCGATTCACTTTAACGCGTGTGGAACAGGGAAATGGCTGAAGACAGAACCCAGGGTGAATTCCTCGAAGGCGGCAATTACCTCATCATCAAAGGCCGATTCAAATCGCAATCCCTCAATCTCTATGGAATACTATTCATCGTATTCGACTCCGAGGGAGCCATCGAAAATCAGAACATCATCGTTTCCACTTTTTCCAACGTTTTCGAGCTCGAACCGCATGTCGGCTGGGAGCGTTACGAGGAAAACATTATGGAGCTCAAGTGGAAGGGGAACTTCAACTCCAGCATGAGCTCTTCGCTGATGGACCAGTTCAAGGCGGTCGCCGCGCAGCCCAACCTCAATTCGCAGCTCTACGAATCCGCGTCCGCGTACGATTACGACCGGGTTGAAATATTCATCTCGGACATCCTCTACCTCAACGATCACGATAAAAACATGATAATCGAAATCGGCATCCAGGAAATAACCGCCGAGGAGTTCAAGGCGGCCCGCGAGAGCAGACAGAAGGCCGTTGAGACCCCCGCCGCCCAGACGGCAAAAAAGGGATATAATGTCGAGGAAGGGGCGGTCATCCTTCCGCTTCAGCCGATCCTGGCCCCCGTTAAAGGCAAACCCCTGTACGAGCTTAAAATCGGTGACCGCATAATGGCCAAGATCGTCGCCAATTCCGAGCGCGAGAAATACTTTATCGAAATACTGAACCTGAGGGTCGAGGACCATATCAGGCCGGTTCCCTGCGAAGTAATCGACATCAAGGCGAGCAGCAAGAGCGATCCGATCGAGATTCTCTCGCAGATAGCGCCCGGCATATACGGAAAGATCGTCGAAGACGAGCGCCAGGTCAAGCTCCGGATGTACGACCCCAGGGT
>CAZEAH010000259.1:0-5252 GCA_964510075.1 uncultured Leptospirales bacterium
ACACCCTTCTTTTCCTCGGCGATTACATAGACAGGGGAGGCCAGTCGTACCAGACGGTGGAGTTCCTGACGGGACTTTCCAGGCTGCATCGGACCGTGTTTCTGAAAGGGAACCACGAAGCCATGCTGCTCGATTACCTTTCGGGCGGGGACAGCGGCCTCTACTTCCGCAACGGGGGTGAAAGAACGATCGAAAGCTATCGGCGCTCACTGGGCTCGTTCAGCCTGCCTACCTCCCATGTGGACTTTTTCCGGTCGCTCCTGATGTACTATGAAACAGACAATTTTATTGCGGTTCACGCCGGAATCGATCCGAAAATAACAACAATGGACCTTCAGCCCGAGGAAAAGCTGCTCTGGATCCGCGAGGAGTTCTTTCTGGCGGAAAAGCGGTGGCCCAAAACGATCATCTTCGGCCATACCCCGGCGGTCCATTTCACCGGGGTGATGTCGCGACCCTGGTTCGACGAACGGCGCAATATAATCGGCCTCGACACCGGCGCGGTGTACGGCGGCAGACTGACATGCATGCGCTGGCCCGACCGGGCGATATTCCAGAGCTGAATGGCGGATAAAAACCGATGAAAAGATTATTGAGTCATTACGGATACCTGGTCGCGTGCGTTCTAACCCTGGCCATGGCGGGAACGGGAATTTCGGCGGCGCGGAATTACGACCTCCTCGCAAGGATCGAGTCGAAGCGTAAGGACAACCTGATTACATTGCGCTTCGATTCGCGGCCCGCGTCCGAGTCGTATTTTATCCTTGAGGGAGAGCGCATTATCGGCAGGATAGCGGTGGTGTCGTCCGTCGAACGGCGGGAGGGTGTGCGCGGAGGCTATCGCGTCACCGCGTATTATTCGCTCGACAATCCAGCAGACGAGGCATTGATCCGCGCCGGACTCGACATCGGACTTCGTGTCGAAGCCGAACGAAAAACCAGGGACTATGCCGAGCCCCAGAAAAAGGAAACGGTTGCTTATAAAAAAAGGATAGTCTCGCCGATCGACGGCAGGGAGATGGTGCTCGTCCCGGCGGGAAAATTCGTTTTCGGTAGCGATACGGGACATCGTGACGAAGCGCCGGAGCGGGTTGTCGAACTGGGAGATTACTACATCGATCGCCACGAGGTGTCGAACGCCGATTACCTGGCGTTTGTGAGGAAAACGAACGGAGACCTGCCGCGTTCCTGGAGGGGAAGCGTTCCGGAACAATCAGAGATGGACCTTCCGGTAATGGCGACCTGGATAGAGGCCGAGGCATATGCCCGGTGGGCCAACAAGCGGCTCCCCGGCGAAATGGAATGGGAGAAGGCCGCCAGAGGGCCGTTTCCCCCCTTGGAAACCGCAAAGGATGCGGATCGGTCCGGGAGTCGTGTATATCCATGGGGACAGGATTTCGAACCGGGAAAGTCCAATACGCTTGAGTTCTGGGAGAATACCACAGTCGGAAAAGAAATAAAGGCAGCCTACCCGCGGGGACTTTTACCCGTACGATCATTCGAGGGTCCAGGCGATTCCCCATACGGGGCCGTCAATATGGCGGGAAATGCCCCCGAGTGGACGGTTGACTGGTACAGGGCCTATACGGGAAACAGATACGCCGACAGGCGTTTCGGGTCGAGGTTCAAGGTGCTCAGGGGCGGCGCCTGGTTCAGCAGAGCGGACAGTGTGCGGGCGACACGCAGGCAGATCGGAGGGATACCGAACCTGCACAACGATGCCGCCGGCGGATTCAGATGTGTGAAGCCACCGGCTCTGCTTGACATCGAATCTGACGGGAAATAGAACAACAATAGTTTTGAATGCTATGAGTAAAAATGCCACATTTATCAACAGCTTTATCCACATCTGTGGATAAAGCGACAGGTCGGAGGGGTGAAAATGGGAACGCGTTTCATGTTGCCGTTCATTGTACTTTTTACCGGAATGATCGCCATGGGCTGTGTGCGTAAAGACAACACGGCCGGAGCCGTGAGGGAAACCCTGAAGCTTGTGAGCATTAATGTCTGGTCGGGGCTCGACTATAAGGGTACGCTCATCATGGGCGAATACGAGGCCCCCGAAAGGCGGGAATCGCGCTACCGGGCGCTCCTTTCGGAAATTCGCAGGCTCGACCCCGATATCATCGCCATAAACGAAGCCAACTTTCTTCCGGACTATGTGAAACGACTCGCCACGGACATCGGTTATGACCAGATCTATCACGTGGGAGTTTCCGGGCTCCATATCGGCAGGGTCGGGTTGCCATGGAACCTGAAGGAGGGGGACGCGATTCTGGCCAAAAAAGACCTTGCGCTTGCGTATGTAGGGAGGAAGCAGCTTTCGGGAGGGGGATGTATCGGCAATATGTTCTCCTTCCATACTCAGGATGCCACGCAGGTTCTTGTCGGGAAAGTGAAAGTCAACGGGCGCGACCTGTACCTCGCGGTAACGCACTGGCACGCTTCGCCGCCCGATGACGCAGCCACGAGACAGACACTCGCTAAATTGAAGGAAACGTGGAATTACACCGATGAGCAGTACAACCAGGCGATCGCATCGCTCGTCGCGGACAACGAATGGCGCATGGCCGAGGCGAAACTGATGGCGGAATACCTCGATTCGGTGGTACCCGCGGAGGCGCCGCTGGCCGTGCTCGGCGATTTCAACGCGACGATAACAAGCCCTGAGATGAGGATTCTTACCGAAAAGGGATACGTGGACGCATACTCCAGGGTCTCCCCCGGTGCCGGTCATACCTGGGACCCGGCCGCAAATACGAACATTAAAAGCTTTTATTTGGGTGACGGTGAAAAAAGGTTTGATTCTTTGTATGAGCGTCTCAACAGTATAAATGAGGCAACCGGCAAGCGAATTGACTTCATACTGTTAAACGAGACGCTTGGGGCGGGACCGGTTGTGGACGCGGCGGTGTGTTTCGACCGTCTTCACGAGGGGGTTCATCCCTCGGACCACTTCGGGGTTTTCGCGATTGTCGCGCTGTGAAATGCGCGTGATCCGGGCTAACAGGGTGCCGATATGAGAGTATTTTACTTCCTTGCCAGAAAAGTAAGCTACACCTTTGCGCTCGCCTTCCTGACCGTTTTCGGCGGATGGGTCGGCGCGGTGTTCGGATATTTCCTCGGCACCTCGTTCCTACTTTCCTCGATCGAACAGATCACCATCCTTATCGTCAAATGGTTTCCATGGGTTATAATAGCGGTGACGCTGCTGCATTACATGCAGTTTGGAATGCTTACGCGCATCGGGATCCCGGCGTTTTTCAGATCACTGCGCATGATAAACAGGCGCTTCGACGGCGATATCCTGCGCGGGGAAATCGACGACCAGGAGCTACGCGAGCTGTACGGTCACGTTTCGGACATTCCGCTGTACAACATGTTCACCTCGGTGTTCTATGCAATGCTCAGCGGCATTCTCCTCATCATAGCCATTTACGCGGATATGGCCCTCAGCGGCACATTCGATCCATCGGTGTTCAGAATGATGGTCAAAATCATCGGGATCGCAACCATCGTGGTTTTCATACTGTACGGTATGTCGACATATCTTTTTACCGAGATAATAACAGGGTATGAGCGCGCGACCTGCTACAACACGCTTCTCGCGCGCGGAATCGTGACCTATCCGCGTGTGCTCAGCGGCGTCCGGGTCAAATTCTCGTTCTTTCTCATCCTCATGGTGCTGGCGCTGCTTACCTTCACCGCCCTGATGGAAAAGAGTCGTTTCTTCTACAGGGCCGATATCACGGCGGTTATCGTTTACCTGCTGGTGGCCATCGTCACGATGGTGTTCCTCATGTCCGTCAACTCCAGCTCCATCCTCCGGGTGCTCAGGGAAATGAACCGCGTGGCGCGCGAGATATCGACCGGTGGCGACGCGGAATTTCGCGTGCTCTCGCTTGACAAGGAATTCTCGGCGATAGAATTCGGCTTCGTTGAAATGGCGCGCGAGATACGGGAGTATAGGAAAAATATCGAAATGAAGGTCGAGCAGCGCACCGCGGAACTGCAGGGCGCGCTTGCGGACCTCAAAGAGCGCGACGATCTTATCCAGAAACAGCTGGATATAGCGAGTACAATTCAGCGCGGCATTCTTCCTGGAAGGATCGACGACTGGAACGAGCTCAAGTTTTCCATACGCTACATCGCGATGGAAAAAATCGGCGGCGACTTTTACGATGTGTACCAGCTCAAGGGGAACAAGCTGGGGCTTCTGATGGCCGACGTCTCCGGCCACGGTATTCCGGCGGCGCTGGTAACGACGATGGCGAAGATCTCGTTCAGCAACGCATGCAATAAATACGATTCCCCCCGTCGTATTTTCCAGGAGGTCAACCAGAACATCATCGATCATGTGAAGACTCAGGATTATCTGACGTGTTTCTTCCTGGCCATCGACGAGGACTACAGCGTTACCTACGCCAACGCGAGCCATCAGAAGGCGATTCTCCTCCGGGCCGGGGCCGAGGCGACGGAGCTCCTGGATACAAACGGACTTTTTATCGGCGCCATCGAGGAGGCGCGTGATACATACGAGGAGAAGACTACCAAGCTGAAGTACGGGGACCGCCTGATTATGTACACGGACGGTATCCCCGAGGCGATCGACTCCGAGCGCCGGGAGTATTCGCTCGAGCGCCTGCAGACGGTTATCGTAAAGAATCGCAGCCTCCCTCTCGAGGACTTTACCAGCGCCATCATAGAGGACGTCCAGCGGTTTATCGGAAGTGCGCAGGTCGAAGACGACATCACACTCGTCGTTGTCGAGCTGGCCCGCGACGCGGCGGTCGATATCATTAAAAATTCCAAAAAGCTGGTAACGGAGAACAGATATTACGAGGCCATCGAACATCTGGAGCGCGGCCTTTCTCTGTATCCAGACAACCGAAAACTCCTGTATAACCTGGCGAAGAACTATTTCCGTGTTAATAATTATGCGCGGACCATCGAGACAATAAAAACGTATATTGCGGGAGACAAACGCAACAAGTTCGCGTATTACATCGCCGGAGCGGCATACTATCAGATGATGGATTACCAGAACGCCGTCGACATGCTCGAGGAGGCTGTGCGAATAGACCAGAATTTCGCGAACGCCCATTTCGCGCTTGGTATGGCGCACAAGAAACGCGAAAACAGGGCCGAGGCGATTCGCTGTTTCGAAAAGGTGGTCAACCTCGACGCAGACAACAAGCTGGCGCTTTTCGAGCTTAACGAGCTGAAAAAGGCTCGATAAGAGTATCATAGTC
>CAZEAH010000260.1:0-5249 GCA_964510075.1 uncultured Leptospirales bacterium
ATATCGGGATCGATTACGGTCGTCTTCCCGCGGATGCTTCCGAATTCGCCGGGAGTTCCGCCTTTAAGATACACATCGACGTACTTCACTCCAAGCGCCTTGGAGAGCACATCCTCGAATTCGCCGATGAGCTGGTCGATGTTTTTAAGATACGCCACCTCGCCGACAAACTGCACGCCGAGCTTGCGCAGACCGTGACGCTCGCGGTTGAAGGCGCGGTTAATGACCGGCTGGATACGCCTGAAGTAGAAATAGTTCGCAAGGAACCACGCGGTGAGCACCATGAAGACCCAAAGATCCTTCATGCCGGCCAGCGCGCCTTTTATCGCATTGAAGAGGAGGACGTTTGGCACGATGATGGCCGACGAGAGCGCCGCCCACAGTATAGTCAGATGGACGATGCTTTTGATGTCGAGCAGACGGTAGCGCAGCACCCCGAACCCCATTATGGCGAGGGGGACGAACATGAAATTACCGGCGGGATAGAAATCGACGCCGTTCATCGCGGGGATGTTCAGCAGAGTGAGGAGGCCGACCATATTTATCGAAAGGAGAAGATAGACTATCTTGGTGCGTATAATCGGGTTTACCTCCCCCGATATCCGTCGCACGCAGATCACGACCCCGTACACAAGCGCCGCAAGGCACAGCGCCCCGAAGACGGTGAAGACCGGTCCGCCCTTCGCGATATACCCCCAGCCGTAGGAGTTGAGGCCGTCGATATACAGCCGCGTGGGCACGAAGGCGGCGACAAGAGCGCTTGCGGCAAAGGCCGCCTTCCCGAGCCGCGGGCGCGCGATCCCAAGGGTGCGGTGGAAAAAGACCACGGTTATCGGCACGATGAATACGTATAAAAAGTGGAAGATCCGCTCGATAGTGAGGATAACCGACGTGTCGGAAATGAGGTGATGCACTATGAAGACCGGGGAAAGCAGCACCAGCCACACGCACACCAGCGAGAACAATACATTTTCGAATTTAAAAGAGCCCTTGAATATCGATATCGCGGCGAGCGTGAGCCCTGTTACCAGACAGAGCGCCGGCGGGATAATGTAGGGCGAAAGGGAACCGGGGCTGAATTCCATTGGCCACTCCTGACAGGCGGTATATCATATGAGTGTATCAGCAATTGAGGCTGTCGACCAAAAAATGAGCTCCGGATCGCACCCCAAAAATGAACCCCCGCCGCTGGCGGGGGTTCATTACGCTTACATACGATAATCAGACGTTACAATTCGAGATGCGTCAGCGTTTGAGATTGATGAGCTCCTGTAGCATCTGGTCCGAGGTGGTGATGGTTCGCGAGTTCGCCTGGAATCCGCGCTGGGTAATGATCATGTCGGTAAACTGGTCGGAGAGGTCCACGTTCGACATTTCGAGCGTTCCCGCAACGATCTTCCCGCGTCCTCCCTCGGAGGCCGCTCCCACATTGGGCAGCCCCGAGTTATTGGACACCTCGAAGAGGTTCTCGCCGACGGCGGTGAGCCCCATGGGATTGTTGAACACGGCCATGGCCACCTGTCCCACGGTCTGCTTGGTTCCGTTGGAATAGACCCCTGTTATGACGCCCGAGTCGTCAATGTTGAACGACTCCATGTAGCCCATCGTGTAGCCGTCCTGCTCCACGGCTTTGGTCGTGGACTGGGAAGAGAACTGGGTCACGCCCTCGAGCAGCCCGGCCTTGCCGAGATCGAGCTTGATGGTCCGTACCGTGGGATCGCCCGCCATGCGGTACGACGCGTTAACGATGAGGTCGCCCTGGTTGAGCTCGTCCGGGCTCGAGTCGTCGGCCACCGAAACCAGCCTGCCCTCCGGCGTAAAGCGCAGGTTGATCCTGCTCGACGGGTTCGCCTGGTTCGGCTGGTTCGCCCCCGCCGGAACGTCGAGCGTCATCTGGCCGAGGCTGTCGGTAATCGCCGCGGAGGCGGTCCACTGGTTGGTGCCCGTGCGCCAGAAGGTCATGGTCATGCGGTGGTTGTTGCCCAGCTTGTCGTACACGTCGATATTGGTCGTCACACCCGCCGACGCCCTCATCCTTCCGGTGGCGTTCGCGGGAACGACCGGCATTTTCGAATCGAGATTGCATTTATATTTCACATAGCTCGTTTCGCGCGCGTCGACCTTCCCGTATATGGGGATGATGAGGTCCTCGGGCGTGCCGGAAGGATTGGCGATCTTTTCACCGCGCTCATTCGTCGTGGCCATCCATCCCTGGACCCGGAGGCCGTTCGCCGGATTGACGAGCATGCCGTCGCGGTCCAGCGCGAAGTTGCCGGCGCGGGTGTAATAGTTCTTGTCGCCCTCGGCGACCACAAAGAAGCCGTCACCGGAGATGGCAAGATCGGTCTGGTTACCGGTGGTCTGCAGGCTACCCTGCGTGAAAATTCTGTCGATCGAGGCGATGGTCATGCCGAGACCGACCTGCCGCGGATTGACGCCCCCCTTGTTCTCCTCGGGCTTCGCGGCCCCGGACAGCGTCTGCGACAGCATGTCCTGAAAGGTCACCCGGCTCGTCTTATACCCGTAGGTGTTGACGTTCGAGATGTTATGGCCGATAACGTCCATCCTTGTCTGATGGTTTTTCAGACCCGATACCCCGGAAAACAGTGATCGCATCATAACGCGTATACTCCTGAATAAAAGTTATTACCGCACATACCTTCGTTTACTGATTATGTTCATACGCCTTAACGGCGAATCCGGTATTCGATTCAAGCGCCCCCCGCAAAGCCGCGTCGGGGCGGGGCTCTTGCGTGTGTAATAGTGCCGGCATTCGGCGATCATCGGGCGCGTCGGCCGAAACCACGGGAAGGGCCTTCTCCCGGGGAGGAAGCACCGCGTGCACGTCCGAAAGCCCGAGCTCCGTATCGTTTATTAGCAACCTGATGTCGTTTTCCCTGTAATAGATCCGCGACACCTCGCCCTCAACCGCCCTGCCGGTGGCGGGATTGAACGCCTCCACCCTCTTGCCGAGCAGCGAATACGCCTCGCTCGAGCGAGCGCTCCGGTTCAGCGCATCCATGGACTTGCTCACGTTCGTCATCTGCTCCAGCGCGGAGAACTGCGCCATCTGCGAGATGAATTCGCGGTCCTGCATGGGCTGGGTGGGATCCTGGTGCTTCAGCTCGGTGACGAGGAGCTTCAGGAAGGCGTCCTTGCCCATCTCGCCCTTCTGGCTTCCGTCCTTGCGTTTGAGCGCCTTGTTCACCGCGTCCACCTGCTGCTTTGTTCTGGCAAGCTCCTCGCGCGACATGGTAGTGGGAAAATCCATCCGTTCCTTCTCCTATATCGTTACGTCTATATATCCGTCATGAAGCCGTATGCTGTGCTGTTCGTATATACCCCCGGCCTCGACCGTCGCGCCGGGAAACGGCATCCGCGGGAGATCGCGTTCGCTCTGGCGCGCGTGGCGCTCATCCCCGCGAACGTTCACCTGAAACTCGCCCACGCTGATACCCGACTCGGCAAGGCGATCGCGAATCTCGGCAAGATGCTCGACCAGGACCTGCCTGGCCTCGGCCGTCTCGACCAGAAACCGCCCGGTGAGGGTTCCCTGCTCGAGCCCGAGGTGCACATTCACACGGCCCAGCGTTTCGGGATACAGGCGCATCTGGAAACTGCCGTTTTTCGCGTCCTGGACAACCACGCGGGCATTGCGCACCAGCGACTGGAGCTGTTCCTCGAACAGCGGATTCTGGCGCGGCAGGGTTGCCGGCTGATCGATCTTATCGTGCGCGTTCGCGGCTCTGCCAAACTGGAAACCGAACGATGCCGTATTCCCGTCTTTTGAGGAAAGGGTATCCGGCATGTCCCTTACGGCGGGAGGCTGGGTCGCCATCACCTTTTCAGAAACCGCGGTTCGGAGGTGAAGCGGTTCGGCCTCATCCATCCTCCCCTGGACGGAAGATCTGTCGGATTTCCGCGCCATGCGCGAGGCGATCTCAGCCACCGCGAAAAGTCCGTCGCGCAGCGCCTCGGGCCTTATACCTCCCGTATTCCCCTTAAGCGCATCGACCTTTTTGCCGAGCTCGCGCAGCCGTTCACCGAGCGCGTCAAGCGTAGCGCGGTCGAACCGACGGTTGCGTCCCTGTAGCGCGTCTTTCAGCTCGTCAAGCGCCGCCCGGACCTCCCGAACAATACCGTTCGAAGGAACTGAAGCGGCCAGCATGGAATGCACAATATCGATTCGGCGCATCAGGAGAGTTCGGCCATCCTCCTCTGCGTAAGCAACACCCTTCCGGGCGGAAGCCCTTGCAGGAGATGTATCCACGGTTTTACGCGCGTCAGGCGACACGGATTCCTTCTTTTCGCTTTCGCCGCCCTTTGTGCGCTCGGTCTTCTCGGCGGACACGTCTCCGCGCGTTTGCTCGGCACGTGCCAGTTTAGCTTCGGCGGGCTGGGTTTTGGAGTCCGATGCCATTCCCCGCTCGCGCCCGTCGCGCTCGCCTGCCGCGGCCGTCGCGTCACGCCGCTCCTCCCGCCCGGCAGGACCTTCCCGATCGGCATGCACCGCTTCGTCCTGGCGTGCGACAGGCTCCCGGAGGGCCGTCTCCTCGACTCCCGACAGGGCAAGGGGAGATTCTTCCCGGCGCGCGGACAACTCGCGCCCCAGCATCTCCTCAAAGCGTACCGACGGCTCCTCCGGCGACCTGCGCCGAGTGGGTTCCACGGGCTCGCGGGGAGCGATGCTGTCCGGAATTCTCGTATGTATAAAAGGCTGCATGGGTCATTCCCTGATGGATGTTTGTAACGCGGGGGGCTCGCCCGATCCCGCATTACTGTATTAATATCGTTTACGTGGTATATAAACTGAATGGAAAATTAATGCAAAACGCCCCGACCGGGCCGGAGGGCGGTCCGACTGCCCGTGGAAAGCGAGAGCGATATACAAATTTATATAATTTATATTATTTAATCATCAAAAAGAGCACTCCTTTTTAAAAAAACCGGCCGGTTGGTATCGGATAAAAATTTGTGCCTATTTATTAATTTTGTTGCCAACAATCAATATTGACGATAAATTTTAACTAGTCAATATGAATGAATTTACCGAAGGGATCGAGCCGGTCCCCGAGACGATAAAAATGCGAGGTGCGATACTTCCATAATTGCCAATCCTCCATTTTGGATCCCGGATTTACGTCCCCAAAATAGGAGACCTCTTGGACACTCATCCCTGCCTTTGCAGGGATGTTTTTTTATCCGCCTCTCCCACGGCGAGCTTTCCCGCTCTCCACGCTCCCGCCTTC
>CAZEAH010000261.1:0-5242 GCA_964510075.1 uncultured Leptospirales bacterium
TGTAGATGTCGTTGTCCGGGCTGCCGTTTCTGTATACGGCGTAGTCGCCGCTGATGACGCACGCTACCATCCGGCTCTCCTCGTTCCATTCGGGCGCCTCGCCGTCGGGTGAGAACCATTCGATGTCCGGGGAGGTAAAGCCGTCCAGCGTCGCTCCGGTAAAAAAACCCTTCTTTCGGAGGATGATGTGGTCGTTGCGGAAAGAGATCATCCCTTTGCAGAATCGGTGTATGTCACGGTGGCTCTTTAACAATCCCCAGTCGACCCAGGAAATTTCATTGTCCTGACAGTATGCGTTGTTGTTGCCCCGCTGTGTCCGTCTGAACTCGTCCCCGGCGAGGAGCATCGGCACCCCCTGCGAGACGAACAGGGTGGCGAGCATGTTCTTTATCATGCGGACCCGGATTATTTCCACTTTCGGCGGCGCGTCGGGCCCTTCGTGGCCGCAGTTCCATCCAAGGTTGTGGTTTTCGCCGTCGCGGTTGTCTTCGCCGTTTTCGATATTGCGCTTTTCGCTGTAGGTGTACAGGTCATTGAGCGTGAAGCCGTCGTGGCACGTCACGAAATTGATGCTGTGAAGGGGGCTGTCCTTGTCGCGGTATAAGTCCGAGCTTCCGGTCAGGCGTGTGGCAAAAGCCCCCAGGGCGCCTGCGTCGCCCCGCCAGAAACGGCGGACGTCATCGCGGAACTTGCCGTTCCACTCGGCCCATCTGCCCGGGAAATCCCCCACCTGGTAGGCGCCTCCCGCATCCCAGGCCTCGGCTATTATCTTCGCGTTCCTGAGAATGGGGTCCTCGGCGATGCGCTCGACGAGCGGCGGGTTGGTGAGGATAGTGCCTTCCTGATCACGGCCCAGTATCGACGCGAGGTCGAAGCGGAAGCCGTCGACATGCATCTCGATGACCCAGTAGCGGAGGCAGTCGAGGATGAAATCGCGCACCAGCGGATGGTTGCAGTTGAAGGTGTTGCCGCATCCCGAAAAATTCTGGTAAAGACGACGGTCCTCCTTGAGCATGTAATATACCGAGTTGTCGATTCCCCGGAAACAGAGGGTCGGGCCGAGGTGGTCGCCCTCCGCCGTGTGGTTGAATACGATGTCGAGTATGACCTCTATTCCGGCGTTATGGAAATCGCGCACCATCTCCTTGAACTCGGAATACTGCTCGCCGGAGGAACCGGCCGACGAGTATCGTCCCCTGGGGGCGAAGAACGAGAGCGTGCTGTACCCCCAGAAGTTTTTCAGCTTTTCGCCCGTGAGCGGATTGATAAGGACGTTTTCGTCCTCGTCGAATTCCTGGACAGGCATGAGCTCGACGGCCGTAACACCCAGATCCTTTAAATACGGGATTTTCTCCACAAGGCCTTTAAACGTGCCGCCATGGGCGACCTCCGACGATGGGTGATGGGTGAATCCCTTTACGTGAAGCTCGTAAATAACGCTGTTCTGAAGCGGGGTGCCGAGCTGACGATCGTACCAGTCGAACTGGGAGTCAACGACGATGCTTTTCGGGGCCCCGGGTGCGCTGTCCCTGTCTGAAAAGGAAAGGTCGGCCTGCGGGGAATCGGGATCGTAGCCGCGGGCGTCGGAAAGGTCCCATTTGAAATTACCGGTAACGGCGCGGGCGTAAGGATCGAGCAGCAGCTTGTTCCGGTTGTACCGATGGCCCTTTCTGGGTTCGTACGGGCCGTCGATCCGATAGCCGTATAACTGGCCCTCGCCGACCCCCTCCACCCAGATGTGCCATATGTCGCCGGTCCGGTTGATCTGCGGATCGAGCGTGATCGTCTCGGCGGCCCCGTTTCCGGGTTCGAACAGCACGAGGCTTACCGAGACCGCGTGTCTGCTGAATATGGAGAACTGGGTGCCGTTTTTATCGGGTTTTACACCGAGCGGAAGCGGGAAGCCGGGGAGCGTCATCCTCTGTCGTTTCATCATTCATTCCCTGAAGGTCCGCGGCGGTCGGTGGCCGCCGCCTTGATCGAATTTCGCATGAACGGATTTTCAGGATCATTCGTATGCACCGGTATATGTTTCACCATTGTACCGAAACGATTTCCCGTATCGAGGCTTTTCTCGCCTCCTGCGGGGCCGCCGGTCGAGATCTCGTTCCCGGAGAGAAGGATTACGGCGCATCCTCATCTCTTGCGAACTTTCCTGATAATGAGCGGAAAGTCAACCATATTGAACACCATGAGTGCATGCCGCACCGTGCCCTGCCGGTCAATCGCCTCGAAGTTGCGTGTAGTCAGCGGAAAGCCGCATCTTGAGATACCGCATCCCGCGACAGGTGGCGGAACGCCCGTGTTTACGGTTAATGCCGCGTTGATACCACGGTATCCGGTGCTTTACGACTGTTACAACAGGGCACGATCGGGAAGTAACGGTATGTCACGTTGAAGGGAATGTAATTGCGTTTATGCCGAAAGCAAGTATAATTTTTGAGGATACCCGCATCGCGGAACACCGTGCGCCGCGGAAAGTCGATATACGTACATTCTTTTTGCCACGGGGGATACTTCCGCGGGGAGAGGGTAATTTTACGGTTTGTATATAAAATCTTCACATTATATTTATATTTGAGGGATTAACTACTCACGGCTGTAAGGATGGCCGGTGGCCCTGTCGCAGATGCACGAGGCCCAATGGCCGACACCTTTTCGGGTGTGCACACCGATAATCCCGGGAAAAAGGAACTAATGACATAATGAAAAAACCGGTGCTTCCATCAGGCAGTATACTGTACGACGCAATCCTCAGCAGGGTGTTCCTCGTGATAGGGCTGAGTTGCCTTGTGCTGCTGCTCCTTATCATGCTGTTCCTCATACTCGAGAGCTTGCCCATATTTAAAATCGTACGGGTAAGTGATTTTCTGTTCGGTACGAGCTGGTACCCGACATACTCGCCGCCGCAATTCGGCGTGGCGCCTCTCATCATCGCCTCGCTCGCCGTGACGCTTCTTGCAAGCGTAATCGCCGTGCCTCTCAGTCTAGCGGTGGCCGTGTACCTTGCCGAGCTCGCGCACCCCGCGGTCAAGGAAATCATCAAGCCGATAGTCGAGATCATCGCGTCCATACCGTCGGTCGTAATAGGTTTTTTCGGCATGGTCGTCGTCGCGCCGTTTTTACAGGAGCACTTCGATATCGATACGGGGCTTAACATGATCAACGCCGCCATTATGCTCGCCTTCATGGCGGTGCCGACGATCGCCAGCATATCGGAAGACGCCATTTCTTCGGTGCCCACCAGCCTCAAGGAGGCCTCGTACGCCCTGGGAGCCAACCGCTGGCAGACGATATTCCACATTACGGTACCGGCCTCGCTCTCCGGCATCTGGACGGCCATCATACTCGGCGTCTCCCGGGTGATCGGCGAGACGATGGTTGTGCTCATGGTGGCCGGCGGAGCCGGCATCATCCCTAAATCCATTTTCGATCCCATACGGCCGCTTACGGCCAACATAGCGGCGGAGATGGCGGAGGCCCCGTTTCACGGCGACCATTACTATGCGCTTTTCGCGATAGGAATCCTGCTCTGCGAAATTACGATGGTCTATAACCTGATAGCCGAATACCTTTCAAATCGCTATAAATTCAAGGAGCTGTAAGCATGCCGGGTCGATCGAAACTTCCTGAAGCGGCCGCAGACAGGGCCGGCAATAATTTAAGGCGCAATGCGGACATCGTCGAAAAGGCCATGTTCGGCGTCATGCGCGTGTGCTCCTTCACCGTGCTGGTATTCCTTGTTCTGATGCTTGGCTACATATTCAAGGAGGGAATTTCCGCGATTTCGCTCAATTTCCTTACTGAAATGCCGCGAAGCGAGATGCGGGAAGGCGGGATACTCCCTGCGATACTGGGTACCTTTTATCTTATGCTGGGCGCGTCGGTCATTTCGATACCCATCGGCATCATCACCGCCATATATCTCTCCGAATACGCCAGCAATCCCCGGGTGGTGAAGATCATACGGCTGGGAATCAACAATCTCGCCGGGGTCCCCTCGGTGGTGTTCGGACTCTTCGGCCTTGGTCTCTTTGTGGTATACTTGGGCTTCGGCGTGTCGATTCTCGCGGGCTCGCTTACCCTCGGCATACTGAACCTTCCGGTTATCATCCGCTCGACCGAGGAGGCGCTTCTTACGGTGCCGAAAACATATCGCGAGGCCTCGCTCTCGCTGGGAGCCACGCGCTGGCAGACTATATACAAGATCGTCCTGCCGAACGCGCTTCCGGGTATTCTCACCGGCGTTATGCTCTCGCTGGGAAGGGCGGCCGGCGAGACGGCCCCCATCATGTTCACCGCCGCGGCATTTTACACGCCGACACTGCCCCATTCCATCTTCAGCGAGGTGATGGCCCTGCCGTACCACATCTTCGTTATGGCCACTGCGGGTCTCTACATCGACGAGACGCGCCATATACAGTACGGCACGGCGATTGTGCTCATTATGCTCGTCCTCCTGCTCAATCTTGCCGGCCTCATCGCGCGTTACAGATTCAGAAAACGCATGAAAAGTGGCCTCTAACGAATAACGCAGTTCCCGGTCAAACCGGGAGGCGAAGCCCCGGCGGCAAGCGCGCGGATTGAAGTAAAAAAATTAACATGCAAAAAGCTCATCCGGAGACGAAACGCGCCTCCCGTCGCCGGGAGTATTCCGCGAGGCGCCGGGTGTAAGCGTCGGTTGTCGTTCGGGCTTTTTGAGGCGCCGGCATGAAATTCAGTTCTCTGCCCCCAAATTCGAATTCGTCGAGCTTTTTAGACCGGCAGTCCGGCTGTGCAATAATCGCGGCCGCGTATTGGCTCCTGCTCCCTGGCGTTACGTTTGATGTGCCGCTCTGCGTCGTGCAGTCGTGCCGCGACGACCCAGCCGGGGCGCTCTTCGGGGGATGGATAGTGCATGGTTAAGGCCATGGGTCAGAAGGTGACCAAGCCCAGGGCGCTGGACGGATTCTGCGCGGAATCGACCGCGGCGCCGGGTGTAGAAGTCAGCACCGCGCATTCCATTACGGATCGATCATGGGGTGGAGCCGTTGTGCCGTACATTAGAAGGAGCCGGGTAAAACGTACAGACATATTCTCGGCATTCCCTTCACCGCGCCCCTTGGGGCGCTTTTATCACTGTCAGCTGACGGGACTCAGCCTCGTATAACGCCTGGGATCTCAACCCTGAACGTGGTTCCCGTCCCCCCGGACAAAACCCGGATTTTCCACCCGAGCAGGTCGGCGGCGTGCTTGACGATTG
>CAZEAH010000262.1:0-5213 GCA_964510075.1 uncultured Leptospirales bacterium
AAGCTGGTGCGCACCATGAACATGCCCGCGGACACGAAGGCCGAGGGCGTGACCGACCTTGTGGATACGCTCCCGGCGCTCGACGAGGAGGCGGCCGTTAAGACCGCCTTCGAGAAACGGGTCGACTACCGGAACGCCCGCCTGGTGCTTGAAAACGCGGAACGTGAGCTCGCGTATCATAAGAACAACGCGCTTCCCTCGCTCGTCATCAGCATGGGACTTAACTCACTTGGACAGGACGAAAATTACTCGCCCGCCATGCGCGACTCGGCCTCGGCGAAATATCCCTCGTGGGAGGCGCGCGCGAAGTTCACCTATCCGCTCGACGACCGCGAGCTGAAGGTCAACCTCCGAAACGCCGAGCTCAAGCGGCGCCAGGCGTCGATTGACCTGGACAGGACCAGGCTCGAGGTGCGGGACGAGGTGCTCAATTCGCTCGAACAGGTGCGCCTGCTGCACGCAACCCTGGGCAAGGCGCGCACCGCCCGCGCGGAATCCGAGCTCTACTACCAGCGGCTGCTCGCGCGCTTCAGGCAGGGCAAGGTGACGGCCGTCAACATCAAGCTCGCTCTGGACGCCCTGACGCAGGCGCGCCAGGGCGAGCTGGAGGCGCTCGTGCAGTACAACGTCGCGCTTCTGCAGTTCGACCTCGCGCGAAACGAGATCTTTGACCGATACAACGTCGACGTGGAAAAGTATATACGGGTCGACAAGGAGTGATACGATGAATTTAGCCCAGTTTTCAATAAAGCGCCCGATCTTCATAAGCTGCATCGTCATCCTGATGGTGGTGACGGGCATGATAGGGATGAACCGAATGGGTGTGGACCTTTTTCCGCCCATCGATTTTCCCGTGGTGACGGTCACCACGGTCTATCCCGGAGCGACACCGGAGGAGATCGAAAAGCTCATCTCGAAACCGCTGGAGGAACAGGTGAGCACCATCTCCGGAATGAAGCGGCTCTCGTCGAGGAACCTGGAGGGCATTTCGGTGTTGATCGCCGAGTTCACCTACGAGACGGATGTGAAGTACGCCGAGGAAAAAATGCGCGAGAAGGTGTCCCTGGCGAGGAACAATCTGCCCGATGACCTGGAGGAAGAGCCGCTGGTCAGGCAGTTTGATTTCACTAACATGCCCGTGCTCACGCTGGCGGTGATGGCCGACCTTCCCCCTTCCGAGCTCTACGACCTTGTGAAGGAAAAAATAAAACCGCTCATCGAGCAGGCGGACGGCGTGGGCGAAGTTCTGCTTTCGGGCGGGACCCGGCGCGAGATTCAGATCGAGCTGGACCGCGCGAAATTGAACGCCTACGAGATTCCGGCTTTCAGCGTGGCTGAAAATCTGAAGAATTCCGGCGCAAACGTCCCGATCGGCAAGTTCGACCGCGGAGAGCGCTCCACAATCTTCAAAACGGTCGGTGAATTCAACGCGCTCGACCAGATACGGAAATCGGTGGTCAACTTCGCCGGCGACGTATCAAACGCGGTGACGGTCGACAAGATCGGTACCGTGCGAGACGGCGCGGAGGATGTAAAGACGCTTGCCTACATCTACTATCCGGTGAAGGACAGGGAGAAGAAGTCCTTCTTCGGCGGGAAGAACGCCGGCAAGGTCGAGAAGGAAACGCGACCGTGCATCATCCTTGACGTATACAAGCAGTCGGGCGCCAACTCGGTGGCCGTTGCGGACAGGGTCATGAAGCGCATCGACCGTGTGAACGAGGTGATACAAAAGCACAGCGGCAATCCGCGCATGGTGTTCGTGTACGACACCGCCAAGTGGATACGCAGCAACATCGCCGACGTGCAGGAGACCATGATCATCGGAATCATCCTCGCCGTCATCGTAGTGTATTTCTTTCTGGGGAACGTCCGCTCGACAATCATTACGGGCATCGCCATACCGAACTCGATTCTGGGAGCGTTCGTCATCATGTATTTCATGGGCTTCACCGTGAACCTCATGACGCTCATGGCGCTCTCGCTCTCGGTGGGTCTCCTCGTTGACGACGCGATCGTGGTGCGGGAGAACATCTTCCGGAAACTGGAATCGGGCATGCCGGCCTTCAAGGCGGCCGCGGTGGGCACCACCGAGGTGATGCTGGCGGTGCTCGCGACGACGCTTACCATCATAGCGGTGTTTCTGCCCATCGGCTTTCTGCAGGGCATCGTCGGGCGCTTTTTCCACCAGTTCGGCCTGGCGGTGGTCTTCGCGATGTGCATAAGCCTTTTCGACGCGCTTGCCGTGGCGCCGCTCCTCTCGGCCTACTTTGCGGGTACCGGTGAAAAGGCGAAGAACCGGCTGGTCGTCTGGTTCGACCGGCTTCAGGACCGTATCGACGCGCTCTACGCGAAGGTGCTCGAGTTCAGCGTCAACAGGCCCATCATGATCATGGGCGTTACAACGCTGGTTTTCTTTCTGAGCCTGGGCGCGTTCGGCGTTATCGGAAAGACCTTCAGCCCGGACGCCGACGAGAACGAGGTGATGGTCAACTTCGAGATGCCTGCCGGAACCAGCATAGAGGGCACAATGGAGCTGGCGCAGAAGATCGCGGAAAAATTGAAGGGCATTCCCGAAGTCGATTACATGACGATAAAGGCCGGTAACGACCAGGGCGAGTACAACCTCGGAGTTGTGGGCGTGTTCTTCGTCTCGCAGTCGGATGGACGGAAGAGGCACAGCGTCGAGATAAAGAAGGACATACGGAAGATGCTCGGTGAATTCGCGTTCGCCCAGCCCTCGGTGGATGAGTATAACGCGACGGGCGGCGGTACCGACAAGCCGTTCATCCTTAACATCACCGGAGAAGATCTGGACGTTTTGCAGAAGTACTCGGTTGAAGTCGTCGAGCGGCTGAAGAAGTTCAAGGACCTCGCGGAGGTGAGCACGAGCTACAAGCCGGGCAAGCCCGAGTTCCAGGTGGTGCTCGACAATCAGCGCATGCAGACGCTCGGCGTGAACCACAGGATGGCCGGGATGGAGCTGCGCTATCATATCGAGGGCGGGGTGGTCGGCAAGTTTCGGGACAAGGGGCTGGAGTACGACGTGCGTATGCGCCTTAAGCCCGAGCAGCGCGACCTCAAGCAGACATTTTACGAAACGCGCGTGCCGAACGTGCAGATGAAGATGATTCCTCTCTCCGCCATTGCCACCGGTAAAGACGCCGTGGGCCCGGCGAAGATACTCCGCCAGGACCGCGCGCGCGTCATCCAGGTGATGGCGAACATCGCTCCGGGCGGCGCCGTGGGAACAGCGATAGAGGAGACGCGGAAACTCCTCGAAAAGGACCTTCCGATGCCCGAAGGCGTGGGCTACTCTTTTGTGGGCCAGGCCGACAGCTTCGAGGACATGGTGTCGAACATACTGTTCGCCTTCATGCTCTCGCTGCTTTTCATTTACCTCGTGCTGGCCAGCCTCTACGAGTCGTTCATCACGCCGGTCACCATTTTCATGGCGCTGCCGCCGGCGCTTTCGGGCGCGTTCTTCTCGCTCCTCATCACGCGGCTCAACATGGACATGTTCAGCATGATCGGCATCATCATGCTGCTGGGACTCGTCACGAAGAACTCGATCCTGCTTGTCGACTTCGCGCTGGAGGGCGTGCGCTCAGGGCTCGATCGCAAAGAGGCCATACGGCGCGCGGGGATGGTGCGGCTGCGGCCCATCCTCATGACCACCTTCGCCATGCTGGCGGGCACGCTGCCGCTCGCGCTCGGCATCGGCGAGGCGGCGCAGTACCGGCAGAGCATGGGCGTGGTAATCATCGGCGGGCTCATCATCTCGACGCTCATCACGCTCATCGTGGTGCCCGCTGTCTTCGAGTACGTTGACCGCTTCCGCGAGGCGATCGAGGGGACCTTCCGCCCGAAGGCGGCGGTCGCGGGATCTGTGAAGGACGCGTTCGATAACGGCGTGCAGTTTACTCCCGCGGTCGAACTTCCGCCCGTCGCGCGGATAAAAGAAAAGGTGAAGGAAAAAGTCAAGGACCGCCTGAAGAAACGGAAGTGAAACGGCGGAAAATAAGATTCGCATAACACGCATAAAAATACGGGGCCGGGAGGCCCCGTATTTTGCGCGTCAGAAGGCGAGGTCACGTGACCTCGCCTTCTGCGTGGCGAATGATCCATGAAAATCATGTTCGTCATATTATATGACAGACAGAAAAAGGTGATTAATGCTATTGATCGAGGATAGACGATGATCGGTTGTGGCTTGTAAACAAAGTGTTCTGGAAGGTGGTCATGAACAAAAGTCTGCTGCTGGTTCTCGCCGTTATTGTCTGTGTGTCCCCTGTACCGTTGTACGCGGCCGAGAAAATGCAGGTGGCGGTGCTGGACCTCCAGCCCAGGGGGGTATCGAAGATCGTTACCGGGGCGGTGAGCGACATCATCCGCTCGGAGATGGTGAAGACGGGGCTTTTCACCGTGGTGGAACGCGCCCAGATGAACGAGATACTGAAAGAGCAGGGCTTCCAGATGACCGGCTGCACCGACCAGGCATGCGCGGTGCAGGTGGGAAAGCTCCTCTCGGCGCGGAAGATCCTGGTGGGTGAGATCAACCGGGTGGGAAAGGCTTTCATGATCACGGTGCGCATAGTGGACGTGGAGAAGGGCGTGTCGGAGTTCGCGGCGAACGAGAAGGCGGAGAACGAGGACGTGCTGGATAAAGCCGGCGCCGGGATAACCCGTAAACTCGCGCAAAACATAGTGGAAGGAAATAAAGAGTACTTCGTGGAGCGGAAGACCCGCTCCGGCTATTACACCCGTGCCATCGTGCCGGGCTGGGGGCAGTTTTACGCGGACCGGGACACGAAGGGCTATGTGTTTCTGGGGAGCTTCGCCCTGTCGGCCGGTTTCGCGGTGTTCAGCTACATGAGGTATTCCGGGGCCGCCGACGACTACAGCTCCGTGCCGCGCGGCGCGCCGCAGAGCGAGTTCGATTCGAAGTACGACGCCAAGGTGAAGGCGGCCAACCTGTTCATGATTGCCGGGGGCATCACGGCGCTGGTGTACGCGGCGCACTGGGTGGACATTCTCTTCTTCTCCAGGCCCGAGTTCGGGGAGAAGACGGCAGCGCGTGGTGACGGGGGGCCGTTTCGACTGGACGTGGTGTACTCGAATGCCAGCGGCCTGGAACGAATTGTGTACGGGAGCGCGGGGGTGAGGTTTTAGGGGAGTCCGCGGAACGGAGATGGAAGGCGTATCCCGCTTCG
>CAZEAH010000263.1:0-5207 GCA_964510075.1 uncultured Leptospirales bacterium
CAACACCGAGTTGATGAGGATTTCCATGCCCGCCCCCGGCTCAGCCCGGTTTCTCGCCACCGGCCGCATCGGGCCCGCTCTCCGATGCCGCGTCGAGCGAACGGTCGCGCCGATCCTCTCCCGGCACAGCCGCACCGGGGCCGCGCAGACTCTGTTGGTGGTGAATACGCCCGCGGCGTGGCAGGGGCTGTCCGATACGATGAGCGACAGGTCGAGCCGGTCGGGGTATTTAATGCCGCATTCCACTGCCGAGAACGCGTAGCCGGGGACGGTATCGAGTCCGCCCTTCAGGAATTCCATGGTGTTTCTCCAGTCGACGGTATGGGAAAGGCTCGCATGTGATGAGTCGATGAGTGGGTCCTCGCGCGATAAATGCAATTATTTTTTACCGGATGGGTGACGCGCGCCGGCCGAACGCGGAGAGCGACTCCCCGCGCGAGGCGGGGAGTCGGTGCGGATCAATAGTCGTTCAGCACGTTGGACGAGATCACCAGGCGCTGGATCTCCGAGGTGCCCTCGTACAGCTCGGTGATGCGGGCATCGCGATAGTGGCGTTCGACCGGATACTCCTTGATGTATCCGTAGCCGCCGAAAATCTGGATGGCCTTGTGCGTGACGCGATGCGAGGTCTCCGAAGCGAAGAGCTTGGCCATGGCCGCGTAGCGGGAATATTTCCTCCTGTCGCCGGTCCCGATAAGCTGCGCCGCGCGGTAGGTGAGGAGCCTCGACGCCTCGATTTCGGTCGCCATGTCCGCGATCATCCACTGGATCGCCTGGAGCCTGGCGATCGGCTGGTTGAACTGAACGCGCTCCTTGGCGTATTTCGCCGCGGCGTCCAGCGCGGCCTGGGCGATGCCGACCGCCTGAGCGGCGATGCCGACCCGGCCGCCGTCGAGCGTGTGCATCGCGATGGTGAATCCCTCCCCCTTCTTGCCGAGGATGTTCTCTTCCGGGATCTCGCAATTGTCGAAAACGAGCTCGGTAGTGGACGAGGCGCAGATTCCGAGCTTGTCCTCCACCTTGCCCACCGAGAAACCGGGCGTGCCCTTCTCGACGATGAACATGGTAAGGCCCTTGTGGCCCACTCCCTTTTCGGTAACGGCCATGACGACCGCCACGTTCGCGACGCCGCCGTTGGTAATGAAGTTCTTGGTGCCGTTCAGCACCCATTTGCCGTTTTTAAGCTCGGCGGTGGTTTTGGTGCCGGCCGCGTCCGAGCCGGCGCCGGGCTCGGTTATGCCGAAACAGCCGATCCATTCGCCGGTGGTGAGTTTCGACAGGTATTTTTTCTTCTGCTGCTCCGTGCCGAAATAGTATATCGGAGAAAGACAGAGCGAGTTGTGGGCCGATACTATGACCCCGTTGGAGGCGCATCCCCGCGATATCTCCTCGACCGCTATGGCGTAACAGACGTAATCCATGCCCGCGCCGTTATACTCCTCGGGATAGACCACGCCGAGCATTCCCATCTCGCCGAGCTTTTTGACCGGTTCCCACGGAAACTCGTGCGTACGATCGTATTCCGCCGCCTTCGGCGCAAGCTCGTTGTCGGCGAACTTGCGGCACATGTCCCTCACCATCTGCTGTTCGTCTGATAGCATGAAATCCATACAATTCTCCTCGCATGCGGTAATAGGCCTTCGCCGTCCGCCGGTTTCGTACAGACCGTAACGCCCTGCGGCGGTCGCCCGAACGCGATCCGCGGAGTGCACAAAGGCCCTGATGTGTATATGAACACAGCATGGGCTTTGTGCATTTCAATGCAATCAAAATTCCGCAACGGAACGAATAAAGTGTTATTTTATATCGAACATTCCCGTTCTTGCTTCGCTTCCGCGGAGGGCGGTATTTTTCTCTTGAATTATAGCCGGAGCCTTACTATGCAGTGTATCTACAGGACGTATGTCCGGATTTATACGAGGTGGTATGAAAAAAGCGATATTTATCACGATAGCCCTTGGCCTCGCGATCGCAATGACGTCATGCGGGCAGTGGAAAGTGAGCGCTCTCAAAGGAAAAAAACTCTGTTCGATCCCGAACGCAAGCGCACCCGGCGGTGTAATGATGGATTTCAACGAAAGCGGCACGTTCAACCAGTCCTTCAGCGTGCGGGTGTTCGACGGGAAAATCTACACGGCCGACAACCTCCTCAAGCGCCTCCAGGTGCTCGATCGCGGTGGAGAACCGCTCCTGGTTATCGGTCCCCGGATGTCGCGGGAGGACGCGGGAGATGTTAAGCAGTCCACGTTCAACTTCAGCGTCATAGGGGTCATAGCGGTCGATTCCCGGGGGTCCATCTACGTGCAGAACCGGCTCATGCCTTCCGGCGGCGCGATGCGCTCGGACCGCGGAGAGGAGATCGATTTCTCGCCGAGCTATATACTCGTCTTCGACAAATCCGGCGCCCTGATGCATACGATAGGGCAGAAGGGGAGCCCCGACATCCCCTTCTACTACATCGAGGACATACAGATCGACAGGAACGATCGTCTGTTCGTCGTCTCGCGCTCGTTCGACACCTGGAGCGTGTTTCGCTTCGACAACCGGAAGAGGGACTTCTTCATCACCCTGGGCGCCGCGGATTTCAGGGAGACGGAAAAAGACGAGACCTATACGGGGCGTGTCGAGAATATCAGGACCTTTGCGAGCGGCCAGAACTTCCTGGTTTCGGTCGCCTACTATCACGGATCGCGCTTCAAATACCGCAAGATCTACGATTATTCGGTCGAGAAGGCGGGAAGGGACGAGCGCGCGACCATAACGATTCCGGACCCCAAGAACGAGCTTTTCAACCTGGTGGACGACAAACACCTGCTCCTGTGGAATGTCGAGGGGAACAAGATCAAGTTCGCGATTCTGAACCTCGACGGCAACGTCATCAATAACGTGCTCGTCCAGATGCGGGACAACAAGTTTTACGAGGAGATTTTCGCCGACGAGACGGGCCAGCTCTATTCGGCGCACGTAAGCAGAAAGGACGTCGAAGTGATGGAGTGGAAATAGATGAAAGCGGTGACCGCGGAGGAGATGCGGCGCATCGACCGCGAAACGATAGAGGTGATGGGAATTCCCGCAGGCGTGCTCATGGCCGAGGCGGGAAGGGCCGTCGCGGATTTCGCGCTTACCCTGTACCGCGGAGAAGGAGCCGTGGCCGTGGCGTGCGGTACGGGCAACAACGGCGGCGACGGTTTCGTGGCGGCCGCGCGCCTTGCTGAATGCGGCGTGCCGGTTCGAGTATTTCTCGCCGGGGAACCCTCGCGCGTATCGCCCGTCGCGGAGGTGTACCTCCGCGCATGCCTCAACGCCGGCATTGTCGTAACGACTGTCGCCGGTCCTGACGCCATGGGGGCCTTCGACCTTGAAGGCTGCTCCCTTGTCATCGACGCCCTGCTGGGCACCGGATTCGAGGGGACCGTTCGGGCCCAGAGTGCGGCGATTATCGAGGCGATCAATGCCTCGGGGATTCCGGTCGTCGCGGTCGACGTGCCGAGCGGTCTTCCGTCGGACGGCCGGGGGCCGGAGGGGCTGGCGGTCCGCGCCGCGCATACCGTTACGATAGGCCTGCCGAAACTGTCCCTGGTCACCTGGCCCGGCCGCTCATACGCCGGAGAGGTCCGCGTCGCCGACATAGGGTTTCCGCGCCGGCTTCTGGAAAGCGACGAACTGGCCGCCGATCTGGTCGATGCCGGGTACGCCCGCGCGCGTTTTTCTTTCCGGCGCGGGGATGACACCCACAAGGGAGAGGCGGGCCATCTGCTCTTCGTCGGCGGTTTCGACTGCATGGAGGGCGCCATCATGCTCGGCGCCATGGCCGCCTTCGAGACGGGCGTGGGGCTCGCAACAGTGCTCACCACTGAAACGGCGCGCCCGGTGATAGCGGGAAAAATCCCCGAGCTCATGACGCGGCCGATCCGCCTTTCGGACGGGGTCTCCGACGCGGAAAAGAGCGTGCGCGAATTCTTCTCTGGCGGCCGCCGGTACGACGCGCTCGTTATGGGGCCGGGGATGGGGCGGAGCGAGTTCTCACGGGCGGTATTCCACGCGGTGATGGAGGCGCTTCCGGAAAGCGGCATACGGCGCGCGCTTATCGACGGCGACGGGCTGTATCATCTTTCCGAATTTCTCCACCGTTCGCCTCTGCCCGAAGAAGTCGCGTTCGTCCTGACCCCTCATTTCGGCGAGGCCGCGCGCCTCCTCGGCGATACGGTCGATGTCATAAAGGGCAACCGGGTCGCGGCGGCCGCGCGCCTTGCCTCGCGGACCGGGGCCGTGGCGCTTCTCAAGGGGCCCGCATCCGTCGCCGCGGACGGACACCGCCTCCTCGTCAATACCACCGGCAACCCCGCGCTCGCCACGGCCGGAAGCGGCGACGTGCTGTCGGGCGTCGTCGGCTCGCTCCTCCTGCGCGGCACGGCCCCTCTCGACGCGGCCGGTATCGGCGCGTACCTGCACGGGCGCGCGGCCGACCTGGCGGTGGCGGCCTCGGGCGTCATGGTGCTCAGAGCGGGCGATACGATCGGGTGGATCCGAAAGGCGATGGCGGAGTTGTAGAAGCATCACAATGTGCAGACAATAAGAGAGGCGCCGGTCGGGCGCCTCTCTTATTGCTTTTAAAGGTGCGATCTAGAACTTGTAGTTGAAGTCGATCGAAATGCTCGAATCCTCCTCGCTCATACCATAGAGGAAGTGCACGATCGTCGAAAGGTTCCAGGCGATGGCCAGACCGCCGCCGTATGAATGATGATAGTCACCCCAGCGCGGTTTATCGAAGGGACCGACAGCTTCATCGTAGACATTGCCGGTATCGAAGAAACCGACCAGTTTGAATGCGAAACGCTGTCCGGCTCCGGAGATTTCCCAGAACTGGAGCCTCGCGTCGACGTTCGCCACGGTCATCGTCTTGCCGACAAAACGGCTCTTTTTATAGCCGAGCAGCGTTCGGTTTCCGCCCAGACCCTGACGGCGGTTCAGCGCGAATCCGAAGTAATCCATTTCATAGAAGGGAATATCGTCGGCGGAAGTCGTGTATCCGGCCCTGAATCCGAATGTGAGAGGGTTGAGGGGAGTCAGGAAGTACATTAACTGTACATTATGTTTGGTGAAATCATATTCCGAGCCAAGATACTCAGTGGCAACTTCAAAACAGTACTCGATGTAGTACCCTTTCTTGGGATCGGGTTCGAAGTCACGAGTATCGTAGCCAATAC
>CAZEAH010000264.1:0-5206 GCA_964510075.1 uncultured Leptospirales bacterium
CACACCCGCCGTCCTCGCACATCCAGCAACGAGGTGTTTAGATAATGAGCAAAAAAATTGTGGCGGTGAACGCCGGTTAATGATACCTTGCAGGGAACATACTTTATAAAAGGACGGGATAATGAACTATTCCACCGCCCTCAGGCCGCAGACGATTAAAAGACTGGAGGACATCGGGAAAGCCGACATCCTGGTCGGTATTCCCTGCTACAACAACGAGAGGACCATTCAGCATGTCGTCGAGATGGTCACGGACGGCCTGAACCGTTTCTACCGCGACGCGCACTCGGTTATTTTCATCTCCGACGGGGGCTCCACCGACGATACGCGCGCCATATCAAAGAGCGTCGAGCTCAAACCATGGCAGGAGCGCGTCGTTCAGATCTATCGCGGCATCTCCGGCAAGGGAAGCGCCTTCCGCGCGATATTCGAGGCCGCGGTGATGCTCAACGTCAAATCGTGCATGGTGGTCGATTCGGACCTCCGCAGCATCTCCCCGGACTGGGTGCGGCTGCTCATAGATCCCGTGCTGAACGGGGACTACGAGTTTGTCGCCCCCGTGTACACCAGGCACAAATACGACGGCACCATCACCAACAACATCGTTTACAATCTCACGCGCGCCGTCTACGGAAAGCGGATCCGTCAGCCCATAGGCGGAGACTTCACCTTCTCCAGGGACCTGGCGAAGTTTTATCTTGAGAAACCCGTATGGTCAACCGATATCGCCAAATTCGGAATCGACATCTGGATGACGATAAACGCGATCGCGCGCAACGTGAACATCTGCCAGGCGCACCTCGGCGTTAAGGTTCACGACGCCAAGGACCCCGCGGCCTCGCTGGGACCCATGTTCGTACAGGTCATCGGAACGCTCTTCAACCTGATGGAGCACTACGAGCCCTTCTGGAGAAACGTGGAGGGAAGCCGCGCCGTGCCCCTTTTCGGCGACGGCACCCCGAAGGAGCCCGAGGCGGTGAACATCAGCCTCGACAGGCTGGTCCAGGAATACAAGGTGGGCTTCAACCAGTTCGCGCGTCTGTACGAGGAGATTTTTTCGCGCGAAGTGTTCTCGGCCCTCGGTGAGGCGTGCAACGCGGAAACCAGCGGCTTCGGCTTTCCGATCGAGACCTGGGTGAAGGCCCTTTACGAACTCGCCGCCACCTACCACAACTGGAAGGTGAACCGCGTTCGTCTCATCAACCTCATGGTGCCTCTCTACTACGGCCGTGTCGCGGGTTTTGTGAATACAACCTGGGACATGAGCTCCATCGAGGCCGAAAGTGTTGTCGAGCGGCAGGCGGAAGTATTCGAATCGATGAAGCCATACCTCATCGAACGCTGGGACGAGAGGCGCGTCGAACCCGAGGATCTGCGGCATATGAGGTAAATTTACCGGCGGCGGACGAATTTTACTTTACGGGTCCGGTCTTTGGTGGCACCTTTGTCGATGGGTATACGGCGCGGCGTCCATGTAGAACGCACACCGCCCGGCCCGGCAAGCCATGGAAAAGCGTATACTGTATTCAGAAAACTCGAGGGCGGACCTTCCCCCGGGCTATGCTTTTCCGCATACCGCGGTCGCAAGCTCCGATATAGCGCGAAGCATACGCGAAATGCGGGAGCCCGGAGGTGGTTCGTCCCTAACGGTGATCATCCTTACAGCGGAAGAGTTCGCTCAAATGGGACCCATTTCCGAACAGCGGCTTTCAGATTCAATCTACTTCAGGGCAATCATTACCGGCGCGGGGATTGAGGACTCTCTCGCCGATTCGCCCCTGCTGGCCGACGTTGCCCATATCAGCTCATCCCCCCTCTCGGCGCCGGAGCTCTCATTCCATATCAAAAGGGCCTTCAGCGCGATGGAACGCGAGGTAAAACTCGCCGCCGAGCGCAATACATACGAAAACACCCTGCTGGACATGAAGCACGACCAGGAGGACCTCATCAATATCGGGAGGGCCCTCTCCATAGAGAAGGACCCCGACCACCTTTTCCGGCTCATCCTCATGCTCAGCAAGAAGATCACCGGCGCCGACGCCGGCAGCATCTATGTCGTCGAGGAGCTCAGGGATGGAGGCAAGCAGCTGAGGTTCAAGTACTCGCACACCTTCTCGAAGGAGCTTCCCTACGAGGAATTCGTGATGCCGCTTAACCGGAACTCCATCGCGGGATACGTAGCGGTTACCGGCACGATACTCAACATCCCCGACGTGTACAGGCTCTCGAAATCGGACCCGGTCGCGTTCAACTCGTCCTTCGACCGAGAGCACAACTACCGCTCGAAATCGATGCTTGTGGTGCCCATGCGCAACCACCTGGACGAAATCATCGGCGTCATCCAGCTCATAAACAGCAAGGAGGACGACAACGGGACCGGCAAAATGACCGGCAACGAGGCCTTCGAAATCGTCCTCTCCACGCCCTCGGACTTCGAGAAAAAGGTGGTTCCCTTCGCCTCGCGCTACGAATCTCTGATGGAGGCCGTCGCCGGACAGGCGGCCATCGCCATCGAGAACAACCGCATGATGAAGCAGATACAGGAGCAGTTCGAGGAATTCGTTAAGGCATCGGTGACCGCGATAGAATCGCGGGACGCGGCGACCTCCGGCCACTCCTTCCGCGTCGCCGAACTCTGCAAGCAGATGGCGCTCGCCGTCAACGCCGAGGAGGAGGGCGTCTTCGGCGCGATGCGCTTCTCCGAAATGGCCATCAAGGAACTGGAATACGCGGCGCTCCTCCACGACTTCGGCAAGGTGTACATCGACCTGGCGATTTTCCAGAAGTCGAAGAAGCTCTTCCCAAAAGAATTTGAAAACCTGATGCTCCGCTTCGACTACCTCTATCGATGCGTCGAGCTGAGCTTCCTGATGGAGGAAAACCGGCTTTTGCAAAGCGCCCGCGAAGGTGTTGACGTATCGGACGAGTTCGACAGAATCCGGGCCGAGCGCGATTCCCGTCTCGGACGCATACGTGAGATCAAACATACCCTCGCCATGCTGAACGAACCGACCGTAACGAACAAAGATCCCGAGGACATTATCCGCGGAATACACCGGGAGCTCGATTCGATCGGCTGCCAGGACCCCGACGGAAACCCGATACCGGTGATAACCGAAAGCGAGAAAGTCAACCTGGAAATTCGGCGGGGAAGCCTGAACCCCATGGAGCGCAGGGAGATCGAAAGCCACGTCGTGCACACCTACAATTTTGTGAGCAGGATCCCCTGGCCCCCCGAATACCGCAACATCCCCGAGATTGCCCTCCGGCACCACGAAAAACCCGACGGCACCGGGTATCCCGACGGCATTTCGGGCAACGAAGAGATCCCCATTCAGGCGCGGATGATGGCGATCGCCGACGTATACGACGCGCTGGCGGCGACGGACCGTCCATACAAAAAATCCGTCCCGCTGGAAAAAACCCTGACCATCCTCCGGGAGGAGGCCCGCAACAACAAGCTCGACGCCGGGCTGGTGGATCTGTTTATCCGACACCGGATTTACGAGAAAGTCGACAAGGACTCGTTCAAGATCGGGGTGAGCTGAAATGCGACTCCACCGCCTTTTTATCGCCGCGGTCGTCATGGCGGCCGCGCCTCTCACGGCCGCCGGACCGGACGCGCCTCGCCTCACCATCGTATATACCAACTCGCTCAACGGCAACCTGGACTATTGCCGCTGTCCCTCCGACCCCAAGGGCGGCCTTGTGAAGCGCGCCACGGAGATCGAAGCCATCCGAAAAACGCACGAGAACGTCGTCCTGCTCGACACCGGGGATTTCCTCACGATCGACAGCGACCCGCTCCTCGCGCGGCACGTGCTCGATGCCTACCGCGTTATCGGTTACGACGCACTGCTTCCGGGCGACCAGGAGTTCTCCGGAGGGACGGATTTCTTCATCGCACAGGCAAAGGGGCTGCCACTGATCGCCGCGAACCTCCAGGTGAGGAGGGGCGAGGCGTGGGAATACCCGTTTCCAAAGAGCCTCCTCATCGAGCGCGGCGGCGTTAAAATCGGCCTTACCGGCGTCATTTCGCCGGCGGCGTTCAGGTATTATCCGAAAAAAGTGACCGAGGGAATTCGCGTTCTCGAAGCTTCCTTCGCGGCCCTGGAGGAGGCCGCGGCCCTGCGGAAGCGCGGCGCGGAGCTGGTCATCCTGCTGTCACACTCCGGTTTCGAAGCCGACCTCGAGCTCGAAAAAACCATGCGCGGAGTCGATGTGATCGTCGGCGGACACTCGCAAACGCTCGTAAAAAAGCCGCGCCGCGGCCATAACGCCATGGTGGTGCAGGCGGGCGCGAACGGCGCCCACATCGGTATCCTCGAACTCGCCCTCCCTCCCGGGGGACCGCACGTGCTGAAGAACTCGTTTCGCACGCCGGACGAACACCGGCCGGAGGACGATCCTCGAATACGCCGCATCATCGATCGCTACAACGCCGAGCTGAAAAGCATGCACCAGAAGGCACGCTTCAAATGATTGATCTTTCGGACCTTAAAAAGCCCGTTCGCGAGGCCGCGGTCATCATCGCGATCGCCTGCGCGTTCGGGTTTCTCGCCAACCTGCTCCACCCGCGCGGCTACCGTCTCGTACCGGCGGCGCCTCCCCCGCGCGGCGTCATCATCCATATCGGAGCGGTCGAGGCGAAGACGAAATTCGACCGCGGTGCGGCCCTCTTCATCGACGCGCGCGCGGCCTCCGAGTTCGGCGAGTCAGCCGTTTCGGGCGCCGTCAACCTGCCGGCGCGTCCGGAGCCGCCGGCCCCGGACACCGTACGCGACCGCATCGCCCAACTCCGACAACCCGTCGAACCGGTCATCTACTGCGACGGCGAAACGACCGACTGCGCCGAGGCGCTCGCGCGATTGTTCGTCGAGGCGGGCTTTCCCGGCGCAGTATACGTCCTTTCCGGCGGCCTGGCCGAATGGAAAACGTTGGGATTCCCGACAAGGCGCGACTCCGGGGAGCAACAGGAATAACGGATGAATTCGATCGGTAACATACTGAAGGGCGTGGCCTACGGCAACGGCATTACCGCGTTTCTACGGATCGCCCTGGGACTGCTGTTCGCCGTCTCAGGGGCCGAAAAGATGCTGGACCCTGTCGCGTTTGGAAAAATCGTGGAAACATACGGCGTCCTGCCGGGTGAGATCGTACCCTTCGCCGCGGTGGCGCTTCCGTGCGTTGAGCTTCTTGCAGGCGG
>CAZEAH010000265.1:0-5200 GCA_964510075.1 uncultured Leptospirales bacterium
GACGTCGGGCACACAAAATTTTTCCGGCCTGCCCGGATATTTTTATTGACAACATTCTTTCTAATCAGTATAATCTGATTATGCTGAATAATACGAGAGGATTCCATCCATGGCGAAAAAGATCAACCCCGGTGAAACCTGCTGTTCCCCCTCCATGGGCGCCTTCAGGGTCGAGGCGCTCCTCGGCGTGGACGAGCGCGGGCAGATGGTGATCCCGAAGGAGCTTCGGGAGAAGGCGGGCATCATGCCGGGCGACCGGCTTGCCGTGGTGAGCTGGGAAAAGGACGGCGATGTCTGCTGTCTCTCCCTGATCAAGGCGGACTACCTGACCGGCATGGTCCGCGAATTCCTCGGCCCGCTGGTAAGCGGGCTTGCCGGCACCGAGAAAAAATGATCAAACAGGAGCGTTACAATGGAAGCGGACAACATAAGAAAGGCCGTACGCGATAAATACGCGAGCGTGGTTATAAACCGCACATCATGTTGCGGGCCGTCATCGTCGTGCTGCGGGCCGACCGCCGGAGCGAGCGCTGCGCTCGGCTATTCGGCCGAGGATTTAAAAAACATACCGGCCGACGCCGACCTCGGGCTTGGCTGCGGGAACCCCGTTGCGCTCGCGTCGCTCACCGGGGGCGAAACCGTGGTCGACCTTGGCTCCGGCGCGGGGATCGACTGCTTTCTCGCCGCGAAAAAGGTGGGCGAGCGCGGGCGCGTTATCGGCGTCGACATGACGCCGGAGATGGTGGAACGCGCGCGGGAAAACGCCCGAAAGAGCGGATTCGGCAACGTCGAGTTCCGGCTGGGTGAGATCGAGAACCTTCCCATGGCCGACGGCACGGCCGATGTCGTCATATCGAACTGCGTCATCAACCTTTCGCCGGACAAGGAACGGGTGTTTCGGGAGGTGTACCGCGTGCTCAGGCCCGGGGGGCGCATGATGGTATCGGACATCGTGCTTGAACGCGAACTGCCCGAAGAGATCGCCCGCTCGGTCGCGGCCTTCACCGGCTGCATCGCCGGGGCCGCGCTAAAAAGCGACTACCTCGGCATGATCGCCGGCGCGGGTTTTGACGAGGTGCGCGTGGCGGGTGAGAGCGCCCTGCCGCTCGAGGCATGGTCGGCCGATCCGATGGCGGAAGCGTTTCTGAAAGAGACGGGCCTGACGGCGGAGGGAGCGGCCGAAGCGCTCGCCGGGGTAAAGAGCGTGAGGGTCCACGCGGTAAAAAGAACCCGGGGCTGAACCCGGTCAGTCCGCCCGGGCGTCACCATCATCAATAGATGACGATGACGCCGCGCTTCATGAGACGCTCGACCGTGGACATGTCCGCAAGGGGATTTCCCAGGACATTCACGTACACGAGCGTTTCCATCCCCTCGAGCACCGAAATGTCCTCGATCCGGTTGAACGAGATATCGAGCTCGCGAAGCCCTGCGAGCTCCACGAGGCAGTCGATGTTCTCTATCGCGTTGTCCGCCAGGAAGAGCGAGGTGAGACGCCGCAGGAGCGCAAGCGGACCGATGCGCCGGAGGAGGTTCCCGGAGAGGTTCAGCACCGTGACGTTCACGCAGTACTCCACGCCCTCAAGGTCCGTGATCTCGAAATCGGAGAGATCGAGCTCGCCCTCGAGGCCCGCCAGATCGTTATCGTCGACGCTGAAATCGAGATTGCCGAACAGAAGTCCGTTTACCGCCTCGACGAATCCGTACCCCTCGGAGCTCTCCGACTCCGCGTACTCTTCCTCGTACCCGGACGCGTCCGATTCCCCATCATCGAACTCCGATCTTTCGGTATACCCGAATTCGCCGTCCTCGTACGAAAACTCCTCCTCGTACTCGAATTCCGGATCCGGCACGCGGGGGATGGCGATGTCCGAGAGGTAGATTTCCCGCATGCGCTCGAGCCCTTCGGAGTTGCCCGCCGCCGCCATCGTATCGAGCTCCCGGCGCAGTACGGCGATCTTGTCCGGGTGGAAGCGCTGGATCACCGCGGCGAAGAGGCGGCCCGCGTCGAGGGAGGAATCGACGATATCGACCAGCGCGGCATACCGCCGGAGTCCGTCGAGGTCCTTTCTCTTGTATCGGTCGATTATGTCGACGCTGAGCTCTTTCAGGCGGTCGCGCGTTACTCCCTCCCTAAGCTCCCGGCACAGGATTTCGGCCCGGCGTTTCATGCGAGCGCTCTCTCACATCCGGCGGGCGGCGTCGAGCACTATTTCCCCGGAACGGTCTCTCGCCGCCTTGAAAACGGCCGATTTCCGGTATAATGCTTGACGTCACGCGGGGAGCGCCTTTGCTGATACAGACACCGCGGTTTCCGCGGCATATTCAATCATATGGGATTTCGTCGCTTTAACGCCGGCTGAGCGCGAGCGCTTCCGACGCCGTGCCCGTACAATAAACGCGCGATCCCCGATTGGCATAACCATCACAGAATCCACGAGGGAGAGAGAATGGCAAGGGAAAACGGCAGTAAAACGGTGAAGAAGGACGCGATCAAGGCAAAGATTAAATACCCCGAGAAGTACACCGCACAGACGATCATCAACTACATCTCGGAGAAGCATGACGTTCCCCGCGCGCGCGCGAAAGAGATCGTCGAGGACGTGTTCGACGTCATCAGCGCCGGCGTCATGAAAGGCGAGCGCGTGCCGGTAGGCAAGATCGGTAAGATGTACATCAAGGTCCGCCCCGCCACCAAGGCGCGCATGGGAAGGAACCCGATCACCGGCGAGGAGATAAAGATCGCCGCGAAAAAGGCGACAAAGGTACCCAAATTCACCTTCAGCAAGAGCTACAAGGAAACCGCCCTCAAGGCGACCGTAAAGAAGTGATCGGCGCGGCCTTACACGTCCCCACTCTGCCGCATGCGCCGGGTGGGGACGCGTTCAGCCCGTCTTTTCAAGAATGTAGAATATCGACCTGAAAGCAGAGGGGTTCTTCCTGTACTCCCGTATCTCCGCGATCGCCTGCCGTACGGCTTCATCCTCCGCGGCTTCGGAGAGCGAGGCGATCGCTTTCTCCAGGCACCCATAATAGTCGTCCCACCAGATCGTTTCGTCGAGAGTAAACGAATCGAGCACCGTAAACCCGTGTACGCGCATAAGCAGGGCCTTTTCGTTCTCGCCCGCGCATTCATCGTGAATTACCAGGAACCCGCCCGGCCCAAGACGGTCAGACGCCCACGCCATTCCCCTCTCGAAGCCTATTACATTAAAAAGGCCCTCGGCCCACAGGATATCCAGTCCCGCGGAGGGCAGATCCGGGGAATCGATCGATCCATTCACGATGCGTATCCGTTTCCGCAGACCGAGCAGATCGGCCTTCGCGCGCAGTATTTCCAGACTGCATTCATCCGTGTCCACGGCATAGATCATTCCGTCGGAAAGGCGCGCGAGCTCGATGGTGGGAACGCCGGTGCCGCAGCCCACATCGACGATCAGCGGATTCGAAACAGGTGGAATAATGGAAAAGGCGCGCCGGGTGTAGGGTAACAGCTTTGCCCTGCATCCGTCTTTCAGATCGGAGAATCGTTCGCTCATGGCCTTCGGTCCTCGCCATGCGCCTTCTTTCACGCCCGGCCGCACTGTGGTGAAAACCGACGCGCTTCCCGGGCGGTCGATGCGGCGCGCCGACGTTTCACCCGGAAAGCTCGAGCATGCGCTTCAGGCATCCGAGGGACTTTTCGCGCACCTCGGGGCCCACCGTCACGACGGGCTCTTCGTTCACGAGGGCCGCGTGGACCTTTTCCAGGGTTATTTTTTTCATGTTGGGACAGACAAGCGCCTTCGAGGGGAGGATGTACTCGCGCTCCGGGGCGACGCTCCGCAGCTTGTGAATCATCCCCTCCTCGGTACCGACGATGATCTTCATCCGGTCGGTCTCGCCGACGAACTTCACCATCTGCCCGGTCGACAGCACCTCGTCGGCCATGTCTATCACTTCGGGAGTGCATTCCGGATGCACCATGACGAGCGCGTCGGGATGCGCGCGCTTCGCCTCGGCCAGGTCAGCTGCCGTGAAGCGCTCGTGCGTGGGGCAGAAGCCCTTCCAGAGTATGACCTCCTTGTCGGTGAAGCGCTGCACCCACCTGCCCAGATTGCGGTCGGGGACGAAGATGACCCGGCGCGCCTCGACGCGCTGGACGATCCTCGTCGCGTTGGCCGAGGTACAGCACACGTCCGATAGCGCCTTGACCTCCGCGGATGAGTTGATGTAGGACACCACCGCGGCGTCAGGATGGCGTTCGCGCATCGCCGCGAGGTCGGCCGCCTCCGCCATGTCGGCCATGGGACAGCCCGCCGCGGGATCGGGAAGAAGGACCTTCTTCCCGGGGTTGAGTATCGCCGCGGACTCGGCCATGAAGTGCACGCCGCAGAACACGATGATCTCCGCCGCGGTGTCCGCCGCGATGCGCGCAAGCTCCAGCGAGTCGCCGGTGTAATCCGCCACGGCCTGCACCTCCTCGCGCTGGTAGTTGTGCGCGAGGATGAGCGCGTTTTTTTCGCCCGTAAGTTTTCGTATCTCGGCGGCGAGCGTTTCGGTTTTTTCAGCCGTCACTACCATTTTTTCCACTTCCAGAAAAAGTAGAATCCGATAACAGAGAGAAGCGCCAGTCCGATCACCAGATAAAAGGCGTTATGAATCCCCGCCATGGGTATGCGCACGTTCATCGAGAACGCGCTCACCACGAAGGTCGGCACCATGATCGCGATGGTGATGATGTTCAGGGTTTTCATGAGCACGTTCAGGTTGTTGCTCACGATCGAGACGCGCGCGTCCATCATGCTGGCCAGAATGTTGGAGTAAATCTCCGCCTGCCGGTAGCACTGGGTATTCTCGATGCTGATGTCGTCGAGGAGTTCGCGGTTTTCGGTGCTGAGCGCGAGCCTTTCCGCGTGATTGCGGATGCGGTCGATGACGACCGCGTTCGAGTTGATGGCGTTCAGGTAGTACACCAGGCTCTTCTCGAGGCTGAAGAGGTTCAGGAGGTACTTGTTTTCAAGCGAGGCGTTGATCTTCTGTTCGAGCGACTCGGAAATCAGGTTTATCGCCTTGAGGTGGTCCAGGTAATGGAAGATCGTGCGATACAGGATTTTAAGCAGCACATCGTGAAGCGAGCTCACGTTGTTGAACACCTTCCCGTTGAAGAGCTGTATGTCGTCAGGGATCACGATGACGAGACGCTCCCTGAAAAGAAAGA
>CAZEAH010000266.1:0-5191 GCA_964510075.1 uncultured Leptospirales bacterium
CCGCCGGAGAGATGCCGATGATTTCATTCGATCTTGAATGCACCAACGAGCACCGCTTCGAAGGGATCTTCAAGGATTATGAATCCTTCATGTCCCAGATGGAACGGGGACTGATAAGCTGCCCCTACTGCGAGAGCGTTGAGGTCAGAAGACTCTTCAGCGGATGTTCCATACAGGCCCGCCCCTCGAGCGCGACGCTTCTCGACCGAAAGGGACCGAACCTCTTCGCGGTAATACGCATGATCGAGAACTATGTGAGGGAAAATTTCGACAACGTCGGCGCCGATTTCGCCGAGACCGCGCGCGCAATCCATTACGGCGAGGAAAAAGAGCGCAACATCTACGGTCAGTCCACCCAGGAGGAAATTAGCGAACTGCTGGAGGAGGGTATAGCGGTAACGCCACTCCCCTCGGTCGGCACTTCCGAAAACTGAGAGGCCGGGCTCAGCGCTCGTCGAAGAAGAAGGTGACCAGCGAGGCCCCAATATACACCACCGGCACGATAATGTTGAGATAGTAGCCGAAACGCAGCGTATGGGGATCGGCCTTTGTGAGCTCTCCGGCGAGCGGAAGGTACACCACCCAGGCAAGATAATAGGCGTTCAGCAAAACCCGCGCAAGCAGCTTAACTGGCCCCTCGAAAAACACCGAAACCAGCATTCCCGCCACGATGGCGATGAGGTACACCGCGAGCGGATTGTTGATGTAGAACCACGTCTCGAAGATGTAATACTGCGCCACGGACAGGACGATGGCGAAAAACGCGGGGACCGTATTCAGAACCACCAGTTTCTCGGCGAACCCGACATCGCGGAAGCGGCCTATAGCGATGTCGGCGAGCCGGTAGACCTGGTCCACTGCATACAGTATAAAATCCTTCACCTTCCGCACCAGGTAGACCGCCAGGTCCATGATCTCCGACACAATGTTCATCATGATACATCCTCCGTCCGAAGCGCGCATTCCACCGGCATTCCCACTCACCGTTTCATCACAGGTCCCGATACAACAATGGCGGCACGGTGTCCCATGCCGCCATGTTTATCGCTCCATTCGAGGTGGCCGCTATTTCGTTTTAAACTGGTCCTTGTCTATCTTCATCTTCTCGATGGTCGGCTTCATGGCCTCCTTCTGACGGGCGGCCTCATCCTTCGCGGCGTCCTTGTCGACGTTTTTCGCGTCGGCCATCTGGTCTTTGGCCAGGTCTTTGGCCGCGCTGCCAAGGGCTTTCGTCTCGTCCTTGATGTTTCCGATCATCTCCTGGTCGCGGCGTTTCTGGTCTTCCACCAGCGCCTTGTCGCCCTCGCGCTGTTTTTCGAGCATCTCCTTGTTCACCTGCCGCTGGTCCTCGACCGCCTTGCGGATCTCCTCGCGCTGCTCGCGCATCTTGTTCCAGATCTCCTCGCGCATGGCCTTTATTTCGAGAAGAATCGCAAGCGCCCTCATGCGGTCTTCGCTAAGCTGTTTCTTGACCATGTCCTGGCCGGAGATCACATCGACCTCTTCCTTGTCGTTGACCACGATCGGCTCTTTGCCGGCAAGCGAGTTGTTCAGCACCTCGACGCTGCCGTCCAGAACCGCCACGTTCGCCTTGCCCTCCTCCTCGCTTATGAGGAAGTCGGTACCGCGCACGCCCGCCGTTGTGGTCGGGCTCTTGACGGTGTACCTGTCGTCCTTGGCGAGCTTCTGGCCCACCTTGGAAAAGAACTGCCCTTTTTCGACATAGAAGGTCGACTCCTCGCCGTTTGTGCTCAGGTTCGTCACAAGAACCTGGACGTCGACGACCGTATCGCCGAGCACCTTCACCGCGTTTTCACCGAAGTAGATATCGGCGAAGGACCTCTTGCCGACGGTCTTTATCTTCATACCCTGCTTCACTTCGTTGCCGACGGCGGCCTTCGCCTCTGAACCGTCCTTGCCGACCAGAAAGACGTCGCCGCCGATAAAATTGACGAGTCCGGCGCGCTCAACGGTGGCGTCCTTGGCCTTCTTGCAGCCGCTTGCGGCGAACACGAACGCAACGACGGCGAGCAGCGTGACAATGCGTCTCATACGTTCCTCCCGTAATATTTGAATAGACTGGTTGCGAATGTATGGAAATCGGGGCTTAGCCGCATACGCGGAACCGTCCCGAATCGTACACCGCCGCGGATTCCACGGCGCTCTGATACTTTTTTTACGATACCCCTAATTAACGTCCAAAAAAGGCCTTCGTCAAGCATTTATTGCCGGGCGATCAGCGCGCCTCGCGGAAAGGAAGGCGCAGAAAATCGGTCGGGAAGGAAGCGCAGAGCTCGTTCACCTCTCCCCTTACGCGCGCAAGCACCGCGTCGTCGTTCATGTTGTCGATGATGTCGCAGATGAGCGTGCCGACCCGTTTGAATTCGTCCTCTTTCAGTCCGCGCGTGGTGAGCGCCGGGCTTCCAAGGCGTATGCCGCTGGTCACCATGGGCGACTTGTCGTCGAAGGGCACCCCGTTCTTGTTGCAGGTGATGCCCGCCGCTTCCAGGCGATTGGCCACGTCGCGGCCGGTCAGGTTCCTGTTGCGCAGGTCCACCAGCATCAGGTGGTTGTCGGTTCCGCCCGAAACCAGATTGAGCCCGCGGGACATAAGCGTTTCGGCGAGCACGGCGGCGTTTTTAACGACCTGTTTGGAGTATGTTTTGAAAGCGGGCTCCAGCGCCTCGCCGAAGGCGACGGCCTTCGCGGCGACCGTGTTCATGAGCGGCCCTCCCTGTATGCCCGGAAAGATGTATTTGTTCATCACGGCCTCGTGGTCCTTCTTTGCCAGGATCACGCCGCCGCGCGGGCCCCTCAGGGTCTTGTGCGTGGTCATGGTGACGTAGTCGGCGATGCCGACCGGGGACGGATGGTAGCCCGTTGCGACGAGTCCGGCTATATGGGCGATGTCCGCCACAAGGAGGGCGCCAACCGAGCCGGCGATCTCCCTGAATTTCGCGAAGTCGATGACGCGGGGATAGGCGGAGGCGCCGGTGATGATGACCTTCGGCCTGAACTCCTTCGCGGTCTGTGCGGCCGCGTCGTAATCGATGCGGCCCGTGTCCTGCTTCACGCCGTACGACACCACGCGGTAATACAGACCGGAAAAGTTCACGGGCGAACCGTGGGAGAGGTGTCCGCCGTGGGACAGGTTCATTCCCATAAACGTGTCGCCGGGCGAGAGGACCGACATCAGCACCGCCATGTTCGCCTGGGTGCCGCTGTGCGGCTGAACGTTTGCCACCTCCGCGCCGAAGAGCTTTTTGATGCGCTCGATGGCGACGACCTCGACCTCGTCGACGAAGGCGCAGCCGTTATAGTAGCGTTTTCCCGCATAGCCCTCTGCGTACTTGTTGGTCATCACGCAGGCCGAGGCCTCGAGCACCGCCTGGGAGGTGTAGTTCTCCGAGGCGATCAGAATGAGCGAATTTTCCTGGCGCTCGTTTTCCTTTTTGAGTATTGCCGCAACCTCGGGGTCATTTTGAAGAAGATACCGGTATCGGGATGATGAATCTGTCATTGCGCACCTCGCACGGGGTTCTGGCGCGGGAGGATGGAATCGGGCCCGCGCGGGCATAGCTTCGGGGGACGGGACGTGTCGTGTCAACAGAAAATATGGAGGAAGGGTCATTTTCGCCCGCGCTCCAAAGGCATTCTCCTTGACGGAGACCCGAATCCGGTGTATACCACCGGTGAATCGCACCGCATCACGCTTCAGGGAGGGATACAATGACCGCTGGAGGCCTGGTTTTTCTCGGACTGTGCATAATCGTCGGCGCGTTCATCGTCACGTCGGTGCGCGTCTACCAGGTGCGCCCGGACCTGGTCAAAACGATACTGCGCTATGCGATTGTCGGCGCCATCGGGCTTGTGTTCAGCGTTGTGGCCGTGGCCATCGGCCTGCGCATCGACAGCCGGCACAGTGAATCGTACAGCCGAAGCCTCAAATCGGTCAGCGAGATATGGGGCGGCGAGATCGAACAGGCGCCGCCGGAGTTCTCGTACGAGGGCTACACCACCGAGCAGTACGAGGACAAGAATACGGGTCAGATGCAGTTCCGCAGGCGGCTCGTCGCCACCGATATAGGGTTTGAGTCGCAGAAACTGGCGGTTAAAATCGAGCCCAGCGTCCGCACCAAGGGACTTTTGAAGTTCCCCGGCTATATGCTTCGCTTTACCGGCGAGTACGAGATTAAGAACCTCCACGCCGCGCGCAAGAAGGTCTATTTCCGATTCCCCCTTCCCTCAGGCGCGGGAAACATCACCGACATCGCCGTAACCGTGGACGGCGCCGCCTACTCCGGCGACGCCAGCCTGGCCGACGGCATCGACTGGCAGAGCGAGATGAATCCCGGCGAAAAACGCGCCTTCGTCATCAGCTACGGCGCCCAGGGCACCGGCATGTTCAGCTACGCCCTGGGGCAGAGGCAGATGCAGATACGCAGACTCGACGTCGAGCTCTCCACGGCTTTTACGGACACCGTCATACCCGACGGGGCGATGGTCCCCACCAGGCAGGATACGGACGGAACGACGACCCGGGTGCTCTGGAAGGGCGAAAACCTGGTGACGGGGCAGAACATCGCCATGAAGTTCGACATCCCGGGCAATTACGGGAAGACCGTCTCCAAGCTCTTCTTCTACGCGCCGCTTGCCATCTTCCTTTTTCTGGGATTCCTCATCGTGATGACGGCCGCGCGGCGGATACCGCTGCACCCCATGAACCACGTGTTCATAATCACGGGATTTTTCATCTTCTACCTGCTGGGCTCCTACCTTATAAGCTATCTGCACATCGTCGCGGCGGTGTTCGCTTCCCTCTGCGTTTCGACCGGCATAATGGCCTATTACTGCCGCTTGTCGGGAAAGGACCGAACGCTGTTGTACGTCGTGGCGGCGGGCGCGGGGATATTCCAGTGGATATTCTCCACGGCCTTCTTCTTCCCGGAGCACACCGGTTTTCTCATAACGGTTGCGAGCATCGTCGCCTTCGTCGGGCTCATGCGCGCCACCGCGGGGGTGGACTGGGAGGGCAGGCTCTGATCACTTTCCGCGCCAGGTGAACAGGAGCGAGCCTGCCAGCAGAAAGAGCGCGGACATTGCGGCCATCACCGCGAGCTGCGGACCGACGTCGACGATGCCGGCGCCGTCGTTCATGACCTTCCGCGCCGCGTCGATCATGGGCGTAAGC
>CAZEAH010000267.1:0-5186 GCA_964510075.1 uncultured Leptospirales bacterium
ATCCAAGATCGATCCGATCGTCATTGGCCTCCGAAAAAACCGCGTGACAATTCGCGGCCCCGGCCCCACGATCGCGCGCATGGTGTTTGTGTCCCTTCAGTCCGGAAGCAACGGGAACTCCCTCTACGTGGAGTCCGGCGGCGTGCGCCTGCTCTTCGACGCGGGAATCAGCGGCCGCAGGGCGCGCGATCGCCTCGCCGCGCACGGGCGCGAGATCCGCGGCGCCGACGCGCTCATCATTTCGCACGACCACGCCGACCACGTCTCCTGCGCGGGCGTGTATCACCGCATGTTCGGTCCTCCGCTTGTGGTCTCCGCTCCCACGCTCCGCGCGGTGCGCGCAAAGTACGAGCTGCGGCGCCTCTCGGACGTGCGTCACTTCACGCCCGGCGATGAGCTTCGCTTCGGCCACGTGCGCGTGGAGACCTTCCCCACGCCGCACGACGGCGCCGACGGCGCCGCCTTCGTCGTCGACGACGGCGCGTGCCGCCTGGCGATCCTCACCGACCTGGGGCACGTCTTCGGCGACCTGGGCGCGGCAGTCGCCTCCGCCGACGCCGTCGTGATCGAGAGCAACTACGATCCCGGCATGCTCGAGCGCGGCCCGTACCCGGCCGTGCTCAAACGCCGCATCGCCGGCGACGGCGGGCACCTCTCCAACGACGAGGCCGCGGAGCTCGTCGCGCGGAGCGCCTCATCGCGTCTGCGCTGGGTGTGCCTGGCGCACCTTTCGCAGGAGAACAACACGCCTGAGCGCGCGCTCGAAACCCACCGGAGGGTGCTGGGCGGCGTGCTGCCGTTGTACCTGGCACCGCGCCACGGCTCCTCGCCGCTCCTCGAACTGTAGGGCCCGGGCCTGGCGCGCGTCATCATCACCCCCGCGCCGCTTTTTTAAAAAAACGCCTTGACCCTCCCGGCCGAACGTGACTATACACCATGCTACGGCGAGCGGGCGCCGGCATCATACCGCAAGGAGGACGCGCCATGCCGTTTCTCACCTGGAACGACAAGTACACGGTCGGCGTCGGCGAGATCGACGATCAGCACCGCCATCTCTTCAGGCTCACCAACGATTTTCACGACGCGCTCACCATCGGCACCGCGAAGAAGAACCTCGGGGACGCGCTCGACGCGCTGGTCGAGTACGCACGCAGGCACTTTATGGACGAGGAAAAGCTTATGGCCGACTCGCGGTACCCCGAGCTCGCATACCACAGGATGGAACACGAGCGCCTGACGCGGGAGGCGCTCGATTTCCGCGCGCGATTCGTGGAGGGAAAGCCGGTCTCCACGCTCGAGTTCGCCAACTTCCTGTCCGACTGGCTGGTAAAGCACATCATCGTGATGGACAAGAAGATCGGCATTCACATGAATACGCGGGGCGCGCGATAGCACGGCCGGGGGCGGGGGCATGGACGGCGAAACGACTATCGAAAGCCTGAAGCGCGCGGTGATCGCCTTCCGCGACGAGCGCGATTGGAAGCCCATCCACGACGTGCGGAACCTCGCCATGGGGCTTTCGATCGAAAGCGCGGAGCTTCTGGAGCGCTTCCTCTGGAAGTCGGACGGGGAGATCGCCGCCATGCTGGGCGGCGCGGGCGCCGAGAAAGTGCGCCACGAGCTTGCCGACGTTTTCGTCTATCTGCTGTATCTCTCGGAGGCCACGGGCATCGACCTTTCCGCGGCCGTGCGCGAGAAGATCGCGCTTAACGCGATAAAGTACCCGGCGGAGAAGGCGCGCGGCAGCAACAGGAAGTACACGGAGCTGTAAGGCTCCGCCGTGTCCTGCGGCGGCGATGCCGTTTGCGGACAACTCGCCCTCGGGGGCGCGTTTCGGCCGGACGGCGCCGTCGCCGTCACGCCGGATGAACGGATCATACAATGACGTGAGGAGATGGTGTAATGGCGGATAAACGCTTCTTCGCGGCATGCATCGCGGCGCTGGCGCTCGTACTGGGATCGTGCTCGTCGCCCGAAACGGGCGGCGACGGGCCGAAGATCGGCATTACCTACGGGACCGTACAGACGAAGCTCCTTAAATACCGGATCGACATAAACGGCGAGTACGCCGCCGCGCTCGCGAAGGAGGGCGCCCGGATCGTGCGCATCTTCGTCACCGACGATCCGGTGGTGGTGCGGGCCAGGCTCGCCTCGCTCGACGGGGTCCTCGTTCCCGGAGGCTTCGACGTGGACCCGGCGCGCTACGGCGAGAAGCCCGACCCGAAGCTCGAGGCGGTCGACGAAGCGCTGGACGCGCTGGAGTACACGGTGCTCGATCACGCGCGCCAGGCCGGCCTTCCGGTGCTCGGCATCTGCCGCGGCATGCAGATACTGAACGTGTACCACGGCGGCTCCCTCTATCAGGACATCCCCTCCCGGTACGCGAGCGACACGCCGGTCGCGCACCGCAAACAGCTTGATCTGTGGGTGTACAAACACGCGGCGGACTGCTTTCATGATGTTGGCATTGAGAAGGGAAGCCTTCTCCACCGCCTGCTCGGCGCGGACGCGCTTTCGGTCAACTCGCTCCATCACCAGGGCGTAAAGAAGCTCGCCCCGGGGTTCCGCGTCAGCGCGCGCACGGCGGACGGCTTTGTCGAGGCGATCGAGCACACGGGCGGGCGTTTTGTCGTCGGCACGCAGTTCCATCCCGAGAAACTTCTCGCCGCTACGCCGCGCTTCTCGTCGCTTTTCGGGGAGTTCGTTGCAGCGGCGGCCGAGGGACGTAAAAAGAACATTTCCGCCGCCCGCTGAAAACGAAAGCTCCGCGGGCGTTTGTCCCGCGGCGCGTGCCATACATGTCCCGCCGTGTGCGGGCCGTCAGTACTCCCCTTCCTCCACCGGGAATTCGAACTCGGGCCGCGGTTCGACCGGAAGGAGCTTTTTGTAGATCGCGATCGAAATGAATCCCGCCACGTACATCCACAGGCCGAAGATCGCCGAGGTGAAGAACATGGAGCTGTAGAAGTCGCCCATGTAGTCCTGTATGAGCAGCGAGAGCGCCATGGCGAGCGAGGCGTTGCGAAGCCCCGTCTCGAGCGAGATGGCCCTGGTCTGGTAGTTGTTGATGCCGAGGACCTTCGGTATGACGGCACCGAGTATCATCCCCGAAAAGGTGAGCACGAAGACCATGGAATAAAACGAGAAGCCGTATCGCTCGGTGTCGGCGAACATGTCCAGGTTGGCGAGAAGTCCGGCGACGATGAGGAAAAGGAGCGCGAGCACTCCCAGCGCCGAGAAGAAGGGAGTGGCCTTTGTCGCGAAGTTCGGCCAGCGCTTGCGTATGGACATGCCCGCGGCGAGGGGGATGATGACCAGTATGATGATCGTCTGGATTACCATCTTCACCGGGATGTTCACCTCGGGGACGTTCGCGCAGTAGAGCGTGAGCAACAGCGGCGTGAAGAAGAGCGAGAGCACCGTGGAGAACGAGGTGAGCGAGATGGAAAGCGCCAGGTCCCCTTTCGCGTAATAGGTCATGAGGTTCGAGGTGACGCCCCCGGGGCTCACCGCGATGAGCACCATGCCGACGAAGACGAACGGGAAGGCTTCGTAAAAGCCGAGCAGCCTGCCCAGACCCACGGCGACCAGCGGCATGACGGCCCACTGCAGAAAGGCGCCGGTTAGCATGCCCTTCGGTTTCTGGAATACTATCTTGAAGTCTTTCATGGTGAGGGTGAGTCCCATGCCCAGCATGACGAAAAAGAGCATGAGCACGATCGATATCTTGAATATCCTGTCCAGCGCCAGTTGTTGCGGCTTTTCGACGAAGCGGGCGAAAAGATACGGCCTGCCGTCGACGGTCCCCCTGGTGGACTGGATTTTAAAGGTCAGCTTGTCCTCAAGCATCTTCTCGAGTCCCGCGTACATCGACGCGGCGCCCTCTTTCTCCAGCGTTTCCTTCGAGGGTACGGCGAGGATAAAAAGCTCGCCCTTGATGCTGCGCACCAGGAATATGCTGGTGGCGTCGCCGGTCACCGTGGCCGCGCTCGCCTTGAGCAGGCGCAGGTGCCCTTCAAACCCGGTCTCGGCGGCGTCCTTCCAGTCCAGTTTCCGCGACGCCTCGTTGAGCTTCTTTATCAGCGTCTGGTCCCCGGTTCCCCTGGCGGCCATCGAGAGGCGGCGGTAGAGATCCTCGTCGGCGTGTGCGATGGATACTGCGAACAGCGCGATGACCAGCGCCACCGTCGCTTTGATGGCGGATGAGAAGGGTCCGCCCTTCAGACCGGTTTGATTCATTGTCCAACCCCCTGTTTTTTTGTCTATGCGCCTCCCGGCCGCGGATTGCCCGGCCGGGGCGGTATGCCCGTGGTGCGACGGTTGTGCGTGTGTCTCCGTTTCGGAGTGGCGTGTGCATGCGCCGGAACGCCCGTCCGCGGCCGCCGGCGTCGTCGGAGCGTCCCTGCCTGCGCGGTGAATGCCGGACTATCGCCGTTGAGGCCGCGTTCTCCCGCGCCTTGGGCCGGAAGGGAACGAAGCCGCGCCGGGGAAGCCGATGTGTTCACGGTATATATGAAGTCGCGATTATGTACACATATAACTTTATACATAGTATGTCAATTATTTATTGTGCGGCGCGGGCGCGTTCTTCAGCCGAGCAGTTCGCGTATCTTTCGGGTGAGGGCCTGGGGGGTGAAGGGTTTGTCGATGAATCCGGCGGCGCCGCGGTCGAGCGCCCTGCGGACCTTTTCGTCCAGGGAGAAGCCCGAGGTAAGCAGCACCCGCGCGCCGGGGTCAATTTTGAGGAGCTCGGCGAGCGTCTCGATTCCGGACATGCGCGGCATCGACATGTCCAGCAGCACCAGGTCGACCGCGCCGCCCGCCTCGCGATAGGCGCGCACTCCCTCCTCGCCGTTTTCGGCGAGCATTACGGAATAGCCGGCAAGTTCCAGGACGGCGCGGGCCACGGTACGGATGGGGGCCTCGTCGTCGATTATCAGCACCGTCCCGGTGCCCGGCGTGACGCCCTCCTGCTCTCCGCGCGGCACCTGTTCCCGGGCCGACTCGGCCAGCGGCAAATAAAATGTGACGGTGCTCCCCATTCCGGGTGATGACTCCACATCGATACAACCGCGGTGCTGGTTCACGATGTTGTACACCATGGTGAGCCCCAGCCCCGTTCCGCCTCCGCTTCCCTTGGTGGTGAAGAACGGCTCGAAAATGCGCGTTCGCGTGTCCTGCTGCCA
>CAZEAH010000268.1:0-5175 GCA_964510075.1 uncultured Leptospirales bacterium
CGTCCGACCCTATATAGAAGGAATCGTGCGGTTCGAGCAGGCGGCGCCAATCGGAGCCCTCGGGGCCGGTGAGAATCTTTCGCGCCAGAAGCATGCCGACGGCTTTTCCGCCGATGTATCCGGTGCCTATCAGGCGGTCCTTGAGTGCGAGAAAATCATCGAGTCCAAGGTGGCGCGTGGCAAGAGAGAGTATGCGCTCGTCGCGTCCGATTATGACGCGGCAGAGCTGATCGATCATCCGTTCGTGTTCTTCCCGGTCCCGACGGTTCACGTGGAGATCTTCGGCCCGCAGGAACAGCCGGTCCCAGTAATCGAGGTTGCGCCGCGTGCTGGCGGCGCCTTTCTGCTGTACGTGCTGAATGAGCCGCGCCGCGTCGACGCTGTTGGTGACCGGGGTGAGGCGGTCATTCTTCTTGAGATGGGGGAAAAACATGGTCGGCGAATAGCGGTTCCACACCTTCAGGGGGTGAATGTAATAGCTGCCCTCGGAATTGTACACATCGATGAGCACCTGCGTGGTCTCCCTGATGCGCGCTATCGTTTTAAAGGAGAGGCTGTTTCTCAGGATCGCAAAATAGGCGATGGTGTTGAGCTCGAAAAGGTAGGGACAGGTGACCATGAAGAAGTTGCCGATCATAAGGTCGGTCGCCCATGCGGACTGAAGGTCGGAGAGGCAGTCGAAGACGTAGTAAACCTCCTCGCCCTCGTTCTTAATGATGGAGTGTACCTGGGTCGAAAACGACTCGAAGCCGCTGTACGAGTCGAGTGCGTAGAGACGGTCGTACCGGCCCGGCTGAAGAATCGGTTCGTGCTGGGCGAAGCGCATGTACACAACGCGCCTTCCCTCTCTGAGTGCGTTCTCAACGTAGGGAGCGGTGAACTGCAAATAGTCCGATATTTCGTCTACCTGCCAGACGACATTGTCACCTATCCGTAAATTGTTGATTACCCGGTCGAGACTCGGCACGCCGGTACTGCATTCCATGAGCGATTTCATCGCGTGTTTCCGGTCGGATGCATATTTGCGCCATTCAGCTAAAAGTATGGCCGGAGTAATGAGTTGTCAAGATATTTCCAACGGGGCATGTGCTAAATGCAAAATTCGTCTTGCGCGGACCGGTAACTATGGTAGACTGGATACATTTATGTGCCGGCTGTCGGCCTGGAGGACACGATATGAATCCGGTAATTGAGGCGATACGCGCGCGACGTTCGATCAGAAAATTCACGGATGCACCCGTTTCCGGTGAAGACCTTACGGCGATTCTTGAGGCGGGGAGGTGGGCTCCCTCCGGGCTCAACAACCAGCCGTGGAGGTTCGCGCTGATACGGGACGGCCAATCGCTCGAGGCGCTTTCGCGGCTGACGACTTACGGGCGCGTGGTCAGATCATCCGCACTCTGCGTTGCGGTGTTCTATCATGTGCCATCGGGCTACAATCGCGAAAAGGACATACTCGGCATCGGCGCGTGCATCCAGAACATGCTGCTGGCGGCGCATTCTCTCTCCCTCGGCGCGGTCTGGCTCGGGGAGATACTCAACCGGAGGGCCGATGTACACTCTCTTCTCGGCCTGGACGATGCATTCGAACTCATGGCCATCATAGCGCTCGGGCATCCGGACGAACGGCCCGAAGGCGAACGGCGTCCATTGGAGGAACTCGTCGTAAAAAGCGTCGGATGAGGTCGCAGGATCGCGCCGCGCGCTCACTAAAGCGAAGAATCCTCACCCGGGGCGGATGAGGATTCTTCGTTTACTATCGCTCTCCGGAATTAGAGGTTGGGGATGTTCTTCACCCGTTTTTCCTTGGTCTCCTGTTTCTGCTTTTCAATGCGTTCCCGCTCGAGGCGTTCCTTCTCTGCTTTTTCGCGCGCAAGGCGTTCTTTTTCGGCCTTTTCGCGCGCAAGACGCTCCTTCTCGGCGCGAGCGGCGGCCAGGCGGTCCTTCTTTTCCAGCTCAGCTTTGGCGCGCTCTTTCTCGGCCTGCTTTTTCAGTTCCTCTTCCTTGCTCTTTTCGGCCTCGGCGTCGACGGGAGGGGCCACCACAACCTGCTGGATCTCCTGCCGGACGACTTCGTCGAGTTTCTCGACCGGTTTGATATCTTTTACCTCCTCGCGAATGGCCGTTATCTCCTCCTCCTTGAGGACCGCGACCTCTATTGGCTTCTTTTCCTCGACGATTTTTTCCACTGCCTTAACGTCAAGCTCCACGGTGTTGTTGGTCTCCACGACCGTTTCGATCTCCTCGACCACCTTGCCTTCCCTGACGGGATTCACCTTGATCTTCCCGGCGAGTACGTCAATCCTCGACGAGTTTTCGTCGGCGGTCACGCGGAAGCTGGTGCCCCGTACGGCCGCGATGGTTGTCGGCGAGGCCACCTCGAAGCTGGATCCCTTCGCGAGCTTTGATACCGTTACGAACATCTTGCCGCTTGCCAGGTCCATGCGCGAACGGTCGGCGCCCGGACCGGAGAAAAGGCTGGTCATCCTGACATTGGAGTTTTCGTTGATGCGGATGATGCCGCTGGTGCCGTAGACAATATCGACCATGGAGGCGGTGCCGGTCGAGACGGTGTCATTTTCGGCGATACTATCGCCCGGGGCGGCCTGTCGCTCGCCGTTTGGAGTGATGATCCTGACTTCGCCGAATACGGCGTTTATGCTCAGCGTTGTCGCTTCGTTGGATTTTTTGGAGCAGGATAAGGCAAAAGATACGATCAGAATGAAGAAAAGAATGGCTGTTACTCGTTTCATGGCGTCGCCCCTTGTTATTTCCTTGAATTTCCTTTTTGGATATCCCCGCCTGCAGTGCCCGCCGTTGTTCACACACTTCGCGCCGCCTTTTGGAACGATGTACACCGTAATGCGGAGACTTTCCCCTCCGTTCACGATACAGAGTTTGCCGCAGATGTCAGACTTCCGAACCGGCCAATTACGGCTTCAGCCCGGTTAAAAGCTTGTTTTATAACAAATCGACTACACCATTACATAATACAATCGAAAAAGGGGAAAGTGAACTTTTTTTATTTTTTTTTTGTTTTTATCGCACAGGAGTAGTGAAAGCGCCTGAAATCCCGTTGGAGGTTATTCGGGCGCTTCTTTACGTACCTGGAAGGTGAGTGGTATTTTCCATTATCCCGCCGCCGGATTGGACCGATATCTATACAGGCGGCATATCAACCGGCGGGAGCCGTACATGGGCATAAATGTTCCTTTTCATAAACCTCATATAACAGATGCGGAGATAGAGGCGGTTGCCGACGTGATGCGTTCCGGCTGGCTCACCATGGGGCCGAAAACCGTCGAATTCGAGGAATCCTTCCGCGCCCGCACCGGGGCGTCTCATGCCGTCGCGGTGAGCTCGGCCACCGCGGCCCTCCACCTGGCGCTGGTTGCGGCCGGTGTGGGGGAGGGCGATGAGGTTATCGTTCCCGCCATGACCTTCGCCGCCTCCGCGGAAGTCGTCCTCTACCGCGGGGCAAGGGTGGTCATGGCGGACATCGAGCGCGACACTCACCTACTGGATGTCGAAGGTATCGCGGGGAAAATCGGTCCTCGCACGCGTGCCGTCATGCCGGTACATTATGGCGGGATGCCCTGTGACATGGACCCGATTATGGAACTGGCCCGGAGGAACGGGCTTGTCGTCATAGAGGACGCGGCGCATTCCCTTCCCGCGCGATACCGGGGGAAGGAGGTCGGGACCATCGGCGACCTGACCTGTTTCAGCTTTTACGCCACCAAGACCCTCGCCGCCGGGGAGGGGGGTATGATAACCACCGAAAACGCAGATTGGGCCGGGCGCGTGCGTTCGCTCCGGCTGCACGGTATCGGAAAAGATGCGTGGAAGCGTTATTCCTCGGAGGGGAGTTGGGCGTACGATGTGCTCGAAACCGGCTACAAGTATAACATGACCGACATCGCCGCGGCGATCGGAATCGAACAGCTCAGGAAGCTCGACTGGATGAACGAACGCCGCGCCGACATCGCGGCCATGTATGACGCCGCGTTTTCGGGCAATGAGGCCTTTATTCCGTACGGCGGCTGTGTCGACCGTTCGTCGGCGCGCCACCTCTACCCCCTGCGCCTCAACATTGAGGCCCTATCGATAGACCGGGCGCGTTTTATCGCCGAACTGAAAGAACGCGGTATCGGCGCGAGTGTCCACTTTATCCCCCTGTACCGGTTTACCCAGTACGCCGGGATGGGGTATAAGGCCGCCGACTATCCCTCATGCGAGTGGGTGTTCGAGCGGGAGGTGTCTCTGCCGATCTACCCGGGGATGGGGATGACGGAAATCAACAGCGTAATCGAGGGCGTCCTCGACGTCGCAAGGTCGTTCGGCAGGTAGGTCCTGGCGATGCCGATACTGTATGCCATACGGGGCAGGCGCTTTGCCTATGTCGTTCTCGACGCGCTCGGTGTCGCGGGCGCGGCAGCGCTTTCCGACGCCCTGCTTGCCGGCATGCTTCCCGTCGACGGCATTTCGGCGCTCTCCGCGCGTATGGCGCTCGTATGCGCCGTGTATCTGGCGGCATTCTATATCCTCCAGGTCTATCGCGTTATCTGGCATTACTCTGACATGAGCGACATGTATCGGCTGCTGGGGGCAAACCTCGCCGGCGCGCTCGCGTCCGGCCTCACGCTCTGGGTGTACGGGCCTCGGCCCGCGGCGGCATGGCTCGTCCTGGTCTTCCTTTTCGCGTCCGGATTCAGCCTTCTGTACCGGGCGGTCGTGCGCGACCGGCTCGGAAGGAGGAGCACCGCTGCGGCCGGTGAGGATGCGGAGGGGATGTCGAGGCACCGCAGGCGGATACTTATCGTCGGCGCCGGCGAGGCCGGTCGCATGATTCTCTCGGAATACGCGCGGCGCGGCTGGGACCGCGACATCGCGGGTTTCGCCGACGACGACCGCGCGAAGATCGGGCGGATCATCGGCGGGAAGAAGATTCTCTGCACGCTCGACGGCATGGGGCGTGCCCTTCGGCAGCACGGCATTTCCGAGGCGATCGTGGCCATGCCTTCCGCCGGCGCGGGGGCGATCGACAGGGCGGTTTCGATCCTCCGCCGGGAAAATCCGGACATCGTCATCAAGACCCTCCCGGTTTTCACCAAGATATTCGAGAGGTCGCTGAGCCCCGACCTGCGCGAGGTCGGGATCGCCGATCTCCTGGGG
>CAZEAH010000269.1:0-5174 GCA_964510075.1 uncultured Leptospirales bacterium
TTTATTAAGTTGAGGATCGATGCCGTCCAGGTTCCATCGCGCGCCCGATATCCTCTCGATGTCGCTTTCCGACGAGCGCACCGCCTTTATCTTGATCTCGGTGTTCCGGTCGGGGAAAGCATAGAGAAGATGACGCTCCTCGAGAGTGAGGTCCGAGCGCTCCCACGACGGGGGGAGAATGATGGTGTAATTGAACCGCTCGTTGCGGTATTCGTAGCCGGTGTTTTCAGCGCCGAGACGCGCTGCTGACACCACGACCACAAGAACGAGACCCAGCGCCGACAGCTTTTTCATTGTCGATTTCCGCCTGATGTGATGAATTGCGTCCATATACCGCGAAGTGTAGGGCCGCGCGCGTAAAATGCAATAATAAAACGATCGCGCCCGCGCCTACGGGCGGAAACGGTGGTTGATTCTCGAAATGCTCTTTTCGAGACGTCCCTTCAGGTATCTCATTCCCTCTTCCGGCGAATCGAAGAAGTGAATGAGCTTCATGTCCTCCGGAAGGATGAAGCCGAGCTCGACCATTTTATCGAAATGGATCATCGACTCCCAGTACGCGCGGTCATACAGCAGTATGGGCATGCTTTTATCGTGTATCTTGTCGGTCTGCCTGAGGGTGAGCGCCTCAAAAAGTTCGTCGAGCGTACCGAAACCTCCGGGGAAAACAACCAGCGCCTTTGCGTTATACAGGAACCAGAGTTTGCGCATGAAGAAGTAGTGGAACTCGAAGTTCAGTTCGGGCGTAATATAGCGGTTGGGCTCCTGTTCGAAGGGAAGTGAAATGTTCAGGCCGATAGTTTTCGCGCCGGCTCTGCGGGCCCCGCGGTTGGCCGCCTCCATGATGCCCGGTCCGCCGCCGGTGCAGATGTGAAACCCGCGTTTTTTCCGCGCCATGGATTTGCCGAGCTTCGCCAGACGGTAGGCGAACTCTTCGGCTGCGGCGTAGTATGTGCCGGTGACCGGGTCGTCGGGCGTTATGCGCGCCGAACCGAAGAAAACGACGGTGTGCATGATGTTCATCTCGCGGAGGCGTTTCTCCGGCTCCAGGTACTCGGCGAGTATTCGGATGGTACGGGCCTCGTGCGAATTGAGGAAATCGATATTTTTGTATGCCTTGGGGGCCTTTTTCTGCGTCATCGATATCTCCTTTTTCTCCTGATCGTAAGTATGGTGCCGTCCGTGAATTCCGTCACCGAATCGGAGATGACGTTCTTTCTGTCGATAAGATCGATGCTTATGCTGTCCATGAAGGCAAGCAGTATTTTGAGGCCCGCCCCTATGCCCTTCAGCGTGAGCTCGCGCCCGTTTACGGTTACACGCAGTCTTCCCGCCTCGCTTTTGTCAATATAGCGGACGATCTGGCCGAAATAGTCCTCGGCGCAGCTGCTCGGCGCATCGCGACAGGACTTTATAAAATCGAAACCTCCTCCATGGTCGATCACCGTCGCCTCGAAATGTTCCTCGTCGGCAAGGTAGCGCACGGTAATGGCACGGATGCGGTCGTGATGCGCCAGCGGGATGTTCTCCTGAGTGCGGATCGTTTCCTGGATTGCGTTGGTGAGCGCTTCGTCCATGGAAATGACGATCTCATCGACCTCCTCCCGGGGGAGGCCGATTCCGACCAAATCATCGTGTAACACGGATACGACACTCCGGACGATCGAAGAATCGGCCGGGTAGCTGTCGATATGCTGAATGCTTTTCATGGCGAAAATCGCCGGAATGCGCGCCGGGTCGGCGAACGGGCCGGCAGTCGGGTCTCCAGTTTATGTATCGGGGTTTCGGCGGGGGGTACTTAATACGGTCAGGAAAAAAAGTGGTTGATAAGCCGCGGTTCAGCCCCTTCTGTGAATGAAAAACGGCGGGACGTCATCCCGGGGGGGCTATGTTCAGGAAAATACTGGTCATCGTGGCGGTTGCTGGGGTGGCCTCGGTCGCGCTGTTCGTCGGCATCGCGATGAAACGGAATGCGGACATCAAGAAGCTTGTCGGTGCGATGCCGCTCGAGCGCAAAATAGGGCAGATGATGATTGTAGGAGTGCCCGGAGCGAAAATATCGCCGGAAGCGCGCGCCGTCCTGGAGCGCTTCGCTCCGGGAGGGGTCATATTCTTCGGTTACAATATAACCGACCGCGACGGGACCGCCGGATATATCGCCGACCTCCAGAAGGCGGCCATCGAATCGGGGGATCTGCCGCTCTTCATGGCAATTGATCAGGAGGGCGGAAGAGTGCGTCGCATCGTTGAAGGGGTGACTCAGTTTCCGGGAAATATGCCGATGGGCGTGGTGAACGATCCCGACCTGACATACAGGGCGGCGCGTATACTCGGAACGGAACTCAGGCTGATGGGAGTCAACATGAATCTGGCCCCGGCGCTCGACGTGAACAACAACCCGGAAAATCCCGTCATCAACACGCGCTCCTTCGGTTCGGACCCGGATGTCGTGGCCTCCATGGGGTGCGCGTATATCCGCGGCCTCCAGGAGGCCCGATGTATGGCGGTAGGAAAGCATTTCCCCGGACACGGCGACACCGACAGCGATTCGCACCATGTTCTCCCCGTTATCCCGTACGGGATGGAGCACCTCGGAAAGGTCGAACTGCCTCCGTTCGCGGCGGCGATCGACGAAAAGGTGTCGGCGATTATGAGCGCTCATATTTCATACCCGTCCATACTCGAGGACGAAATGCCCGCGACGCTCTCCCGAAGAATGCTCACCGACCTTTTACGGACGGAGATGGGGCACCGCGGGCTCGTCATCACCGACGATTTGGAGATGAACGCCGTGTCGAAACTCATGGACATCGGCGAGGCCGCGGTGCGCTCGATAGAGGCGGGCAGCGACATCATCCTTATCAGTACAAGCGGAAAAAGCGTGGATAAAATCCACAGGGCGATATCGGCGGCCGTCGTCGGGGGGCGCCTTGACAGGGCCCGTATCGACGAATCGGTTCGCAGGATCCTGGAGGCGAAGCTCCGTTATTCGATATTAAGAATAGACTCCGGAAACGCGCTCCCGGCAGTGGTTGCCTACTCCGAAAGCGAGCTGGCGGCCCTCTCCGAGGGGCCGTCGATAAACAGGGAGCTCTCACGCCGGGCACTCTACTATCGCGGCCCGGGGCCTTTCATCTCGGCCGCGGGCCAGGGAGCGTTCGGCGCGCGGTTTATGGTGACGGGGAGTCCGGTGTTGCGCCGCGAGCTTGTCGAAAAGCCCGTTCCGGGGCTCGTGCTGCTTGGGAACACCGGCGAGCTAGCCGCCGCGCTCGCGCGGAGCGGGCGGGAGCGCGCCCTGGTGTACCTTCACGTTGACCGGCCGGAGTCGGGGATTCTCTCGGAGATGGCCCGACTGCGCGATATGAAAAACGTGCGCCTTGTCGTTCTCAGCACGGGGAACCCGTTTCCAGTTGCGGCGGTTTCGCCGCTTCCCCCGGTGCTTTTCAGCTTCTCGAACACCGACGAATCACTCAGGCAGGTCGCCGCGTGCCTGCGGGGTGAGTTCGTTCCACGGACCGATGTGAACGTCCATCTGGGAATACGCTGATTGCGGTCGCGTCCCGTGAACGCCGGGGTCTACATACACGTCCCCTTCTGCAGGCGCAGGTGCGACTATTGTTCGTTCCTCTCCGTTCCGGTGGACCCGGCATCGGAAGATGTTCCCGGCGGAATTTTCGATCGCTATACGAACAGTGTTCTGTCGGAGATCGAGCAACGCGCGCGCGAAACCGCCGCTTACTCCTTCGACACTATCTACTTTGGAGGCGGGACCCCGTCGCTACTCTCCCCGGCACTCACGGGCCGGATCATTCAAGCGGTGAAGTCGGTCTTCGGCGGCGCGGCTCGCGAAAGAGAGATAACGATCGAGTGCAATCCCGAGGACTTCCATCCCGACAGGATGGCTGGCTACCGCGACGCGGGCGTGAACCGCGTGGTGCTCGGCCTCCAGACGCTTGACGAAGGACTTCGCGGCGTTATCGGCAGGCGCGGAAAGACGCCCGGCGACGATATGCTCGACGCGTTCTTCGCCGCCGAAGGCATTGTCCACTGCGTCGATCTCATCGCGGGCATCCCGGGACAGACGCGTGAAGGCCTCGCGCGCGAGCTCGGGCGGGTGCTGGCGTACCGGCCCGAACAGGTTTCGGCCTACCTTCTGAGCGTGGAGAAGGGTACGCCGCTCGAAAAGCGCCTGGCACCGACGGCGGAATCCGAAATCGAACAACGATTCCGCTTCGAGGAGCTCATTGCGCTGATGGAGCAAAGCGGGTACACGCACTACGAGGTGTCCAATTTCTGCCTTCCGGGATTCGAGTCGCGTCACAACATGAAGTACTGGACCTATGCACCGTATTTCGGCTACGGCCCCGGGGCGCATTCGTTCGACGGGAAGGACCGCTTTTTCAACGCGGATACGGTGAGCGCCTATCTGGACGGGCCGTGGAAAGGGGCGGTGCGCGACGAGCGCGGCGCGAACGCCCCGGCAGAGGAATTCCTGCTTACGGGACTTCGCCTCAGGCGGGGATTTACGCGCTCGGCGTACGAGGCCGCCACGGGAACGCGGATGCCCGCGCCGCTCGACGAGGAATTCGCCCGGCTCACGGAGCGGGGACTGGCCGTGGTCGAGCGGGAAGGGGACGACATACGGTATCGGTTAACGCTGGAGGGCATGTTCTACATGGACGGTCTCGTCGCGCGTCTGGCCGCGCGCCTGTAGCCGTACGTCAGAGCTTCCTTCCGTCGATGGCGCGCGCGAGCACCGTCACGGGGTGCTCGACGCGGTAGGGGGTGCTCATCTCGATCTGCCACTTGCAGGTCTCGCAGTCGGTGATGACGATCTGGGGGTCGGCGCGCTCTATGCGCTTGAAGAGCTCGGCGCCGACCTTCTGCGCGACCTTGTAGTACTCCTTCTTGAATCCGTACGTCCCGGCGATTCCGCAGCACTCCGAATGCAGGATGGTGAGGTCCAGTCCCGGTATCTTCTTCAGCATCTCGATGGTGTTCATCACGCCCCCCATCCGCTCGAGATGACAGGGCGAGTGGTAGGCCGCCCGGATTGGAACCGGCCTGAGGTTCGGAATGTTTCCCTTCTGAAAGCGCTCGTGAATGAAGCGCGTTATGTAGTCGAGGCTGTCGAAGATTGCCGAGTTGTCGAGCTCGAGCAGGTTGCGGTACTC
>CAZEAH010000270.1:0-5165 GCA_964510075.1 uncultured Leptospirales bacterium
GAAAAATTAATAGCAATAATTTCCCTCTTGCTATATTTTTGCTGAATAGTTACATCCCGCGAATGAACTCCGCGGGATTTTAAGCGTCCTGTTTCGTCGTCCGGCTCAGAAGAGCGTACGGTAATTGTAGAACGTCCTCTCGCCTTTCGTAATCCGTATCGTGCTTTCCACCGGAGGGCTCACTTCGTTCCCAGCGGCGTCGCGAAACTTAACGACAACCTTGTGGTCTCCCGGGGGCAGAAAAATCCGCGCAAGTTGCAGGTTGGCCGGCAGCGTATGCCAGCAGCGCAGGTCCGGCTTTATCTGGGAAACGAGCCCTGCCCCTACTCCCGCGCCTACCAGCGTACCGATGAGACCGGCGTATCCGCCGACTTTTTTGGACTGTTCGGCGATTTTTTTCGCGGCGATGCCCGCGGCTACCGCCGTTGCGGCCTTCACCGCGATACCCGCGGCTACTTTCATGTACAGCCGGCCGTAGTCGTCCTCGAGGTTTTTAACCGCGGTCGTCTCAATATCTTCGAGCATCACCGTTCTGGCGATATCGGCGCCGTTGACGTTGATTACCACGTGGTCGACCTTGTTCGAACGCTTCTGGAACTTCGGGATGGGATTCTCGGCGACGCGCAGCGCGACAAGCACTCCCGCAACGGTTACTCCTTCCTTCAGCGGAATGCCGTTAAGCGACACCCGGATCCCCGACTCCATGGCCTTGTCCGAAAGGAGCGGACCGCGCGAGAGCTTGATCGCCCCCTGCCCGGCCTGGAAAATCATGACGAGTTCGCCCGCATTGGCGGGGATGTTGTCCTGCTTCCCGAACATGCCCACCCATTTGTTGTAATCCTCGGTGTCGTTAAGCTTTCTGGCCAGCCGCTGGAGGTCCCTGTATACCATCGCAAGGCGCGGGTCGAGCTGGTAAATCTGCTTGTATTCGATATAGGCGAACTCCCGATCGTTAAAATCGTTGTCCTTGTCGGCGCTGATCTCGAACGCTATTGCGGTGAGGTACTTGGCCATGAGGTTCTGCTTGTAGGCCTTACCGGTGGAAACGTTGATGTCGCGAAGGAGATCGTTAACCTTTTTGAATTCCACCCTGGCCGAGTCCGCGTCCTTAAGCATGAGGAAATTGATGCCAAGGTACATGTGTATCAGAACACGCTCGAAGTCTTCCCCCCGGTAATTGGTCACGGTGTCGTTAAGGAACAGCGAGGCGGCTTCCTTGCTCACGCTGAGGGCTATGCGCTCGGCGAGCTTGCCCGCCTCGAGAAGCACCTTGTTGCTGTTCTGATAATCACCCGCGGCATGCAGCATGAGACCGGCTTCCATCATGAACAGGAGCTGGTCCTTTCCCGACTTGTTTACTGCGGGAAGGAGCTTGCGCGCCGCTTCCTTGTACTGGCCGTAGTAGAACATCTTCTCCGAGTCCTTCATCACCTGGACATAACTTCCGGAGCATCCGAAGGAAAACGCGAGAAGAGTAATTACCGCGGCCGCGCGTATCCCGTTTTTCATGTATACCGTCCCCTGCCCGAGATTAGAAAGAGATTTTCGTCTTCGCGCTCGCCTTGAGGAATTCCTGCCTGTCCTGCCATTCGACGACGTTGGTCCTCAGGTCGATAAGCTGCATGGTGACCACCAGGTACTGGAGCGACTTTCCGCCCACAGTGCGCACATTGTCGCGGATGTCGCCGGTAAGGTAAAAATTCGGCGACTTGAGCATTCCCACGGGGATGGCCGCGTCGGGATCGATCATTCCTGTCATGCCGCGCTCCATCTCCGCCATGGCGTCGGCGGTCAGCGACTGGTCGATGAACTTTATGCGCTTCTTTATCAGGTTGGTCGATATCTCGTCGGTTATCATCTTGGTGTCGATGTGTTCCGAGGTCTTGTTGCGGAAGTTTCTAACCTCGATAAACGCGGGTTTTTTGTACTCATCTTTAAGAAATGTGTACATGGAACCGACCATTGTATTTACGGTCATCTTGATTTCCTTGGGGCCCCATTCGCGGGAACCCTTGTCTTCTTTAGCGTCCCTGTACTGGGTTCCGCCGCCGCAGGCGGTCATCATGAACGCCAGCGCCACGCCAAGAATCGCGTATTTTCTCATACCCGTACACTCCTCATCATTATTATTTTCATTCTGCTCGGACCGGAAGAACCGGCGAACACTCGAGACGAAAAGCGCCTCCGGCTTTTCTTTTCTCTGCTCGTTTTCGCGGGCATGCATTGCCGCGTTGCATCCAGCCCTTCTATACTATAGAAATCAACGGGCTGTAAAGTATTAATTTAAAAAATTTCCCGGGGTATGACAACATCCAGAAGTTGACGGACGGCATCGTCCGTGTCCTCATTTTCTATCTCCGCGACGAAGGTCATACGGTCCAGGCTGTAGGAGTAGAGCGGATCGTAGTATTTCTCCAGGAGGAGCCGTGCGAACTCCTCGAGCTCGCCGCGTTCGAAGAGCCGCTCCAGCTCGCGGGAGATTCGCGGACCGGTCCGATTTTCAAGCGAACGCACGATCGCCCGGACGCGCTCCGGGTCCGCGTCGCGCGGATAATCATCGAGCAGGTTCCGCACGCGGCGCTCGATAGAGGAACGCACCAGTATTCCCGGGGCCCGGGCCATTCGTTCGAGGAGGGGCAGGGGAACATGGATGTCGCCTATTTTCCGCGACTCACCCTCCACAACGACGTACGGAAGATTCCGAACGGCGTCCACTCTCTCAACGAGCAGACTTTCGAACATCTTCTGGGTATTGGGCGAAAGGCCCAGGGCCCCGAACAGGGAGCTGCGGTGGCCGGCCATCGCCTCGAGATCGAGGGAATTGGCGATTTTCCGGATTATTCGGGTCTTCCCCGTACCGGTAAGCCCTTGGAGCACGTACAGAGCGGGCGCGATATCGAGCGCTTCGATGCGCCGGCGGACATACCGCCGGTACTCCCGGTACCCGCCCTTCAGTTTGTACACCCGAAGTCCGAGTGAGTCGAGGAGCGAGACGAAAGTACTCGAACGCATCCCGCCGCGGAAACATCCGATTACGATGTCGCGCCCTTTCATGCGCGAGATATCGGCGACCATTCCGGCGAGCTTGCTCCCGGCGATTTCGGTCCCTTTCAGCAGTGCCGCCTCCACTCCGTGCGTCCTGTACAGGGTGCCCACGAGCGCGCGTTCGGCGTCGTCGAACACCGGCATACTGATCGCTCCGGGAATATGATCGGCGCGATACTCGATCGGCGCCCGTACGTCGATAAACACCGGGTCCGGAAGGGACAGAGCCTCCTCGTACGAAACCTCCCTCATGTCAGACCGCCGGGGACGGCATTCGCTCCGACACCCGCCCCGTGGTGGCGAGCTCGTCGATGGCGCGAAGAAGCACTTCCATATACTGCGCCATTGAGGGCGCGAAAAGAAGGGGATGGAAATCGGCCTTCCGGACCGAGCGGCGCACGATGCCGCGTCCGTCGAAGCCTTCGATCTCAAAACTGAAATCCCCCACGAAAAGCCGTTTGAGACTTTCGAGCGGCACAGCGTACATCCCCGTTACCTCGCCGTCGGTGAATCGGTAGTCCAAGAGAGGCCTCTCGTCGCGCAAAAGATATACCCGCTGGAATTCCCTATGAAAGAGCGAGGGCGTGCGCTCCTCGTATCGGTAATACCCGAGGTCGGAGAGGGAGTCATCGGAAGGCGAGATACCGATTTCTTCGGCTGACTCCTTCTGTATCTTTCCTTCCGTCTGCCCGTAAAGCACGTGTCCTCCCACGGTAATATCAAGACAGTCGGGATACTGCTCCTTGTGTCCGGCACGCTGCTGGAACAGCACCTCGACGGCGCCGGAGGAGGCCCGTACGATCCACAGGTGCACTCCCTCGTGCGGCACTCCCTCGCGGTGCGCACGGCGGCGCATCACCACCCTGCCTGTCGGCCTGGCCGTTTCCCAGTCCCATTCCTCGAGGGCCTCATCTCCCTGAACGTGCACCTCCATACTCATTCTCATCCTCCTCGAAACGCGTCTCGACGCCTCGCTGTCCTCGGCGCAAACTCGTCCCCGTTACACCGAAACCGTACCGCTCTACGAAACCTGAATTCTGTAACAATACCCCCTCGGTCCGCAACAAAAAACTATGCTGTACAAATGCGCACGTTGTTCCGAAAATAATACCGTGACGCGTCCCGCGCCGAGAGGTGCGCCGGTAGACGCGCGACAAATTCCGCGGGCCGGGTCCCGCAACGGATGATCTCCGATAATGAGCCAAAACGATACACGCCGCTCCTTTCCATGGGGCTTTCTGTTCGCGATGCTCCTTCTCTTGGTATCGCTGTCGATCGCCGCGGCGGCCGGCTACTTCTACTATACCTGCACCGGGGCCATCCGCGCTACCGTGGAATCAACGCGAAAACACTCAACCGAGCTCATCGAGGCACTCGCCGGCGTCGCGGAGCTCAGCTACGCCAGAAACAGCTACGGCAGGCTCCGCCTGCTCTTCCGGGAGAAAATCGGAGGCACCAACGGGCTTGTCGCTTTCTTCGTGCTCGCAGACGGCACCAACAAGGCCCATTCAAGCGCTGAAGGCGAGCGGGCGGTCGGCGGCAACATAGCGGCCGACGAATTCACCTATAATCGCGACCAGATATTCCTGCCCCTGTCCGCGGCAGGAAACGGCGTTCATTTTCTTGAATACAATATCGTCACACGTTCCGTTCCGTATGACCGCCGCCGGCGAGAGCTTATAAAAAGGTTCCTGTATCCGGCCATCGGCAGTACCGGGTGGCTCGCCACGCGCGCGGTATACCATAACAAAAAGCCGGTGGGCACGATTAATTTCATCATTTCGAAAGACGCGTTGTATTCGACCATAAACGGCACCGCGCACGCCGCACGCACACTCCTTACCCTATTGCTTGCCTGCTCGGTCCTTGTGTCGCTCCTCGTTTCGCTGCTCGCGCACTTCAGCGTGGGGCGCGTCCTCGTCCCATCGCCCGCGGGGGCCCCTCCCGGCTGGAATGCCGCAGACCCATCCCGCGGGCCCGCTCTTCGTTCCGCGGGCGCGCCGATACGGGACGCGATTCCCATAATCAAATAAGAGGTACCCATGCTCGTGATCGACCACAGGGAAGTTCAATCCGGCGGCGCGATGGACAAAAGCCTGGGCGACAGCGTCATGGGGGTT
>CAZEAH010000271.1:0-5164 GCA_964510075.1 uncultured Leptospirales bacterium
CTTTTCAATACCGCCGATTGCGAATACGACGCCGGGCGCCAGAGGCGCGCGAACCGTGTGGTCAACCTTGGACTCGCCGCGAACGCCCTGCTCGCCGTCGTGAAAATATCCGCGGGCATGTTCGGCCACAGCAAGGCGCTCCTGGCCGACGGCATCAACTCTTTCTCGGATGTCGTATATTTCCTTTTCGTAAAGCTTCTGGTAAAACTCTCGGCCCAGCCCGCCGACGAGGAACACCCTTACGGGCACCACCAGATGGAGAGCATAGCCGCCGTCGTAATAGGGGCCTTTGTCATCACCACGGGAATCGCGATTTTCTGGGACTCAATCAACACGGCCTTCGATCTCTTCGCCGGGACAAAGGACCGCAATCCGGTCGAGTCGTTCACGCTGGCCGTGGCCCTCGTAACCGTGCTCGGCAAAGTGTTCTTGATGCTCGACGCCGCGGCCGCAGGGAAAGCAACGCAAAACCTTGCCGTCAGCGCGCTCGCGCGCGATCACCGAAACGATATTTTCGCGTCCCTGGGCGCGGCCGCCGGTATAGTGATGGGACTTCTGGGAATCCCGTGGGGCGACCCGCTCGCCGGTGCTCTGGTCGCGGCGGTGGTGGCCAAAACGGGCATCGACATACTGAGGGAATCCACGGCCGAGCTGATGGACACGGTGCCCGGCACGCGGATGGACGCGACAATGCGCGCCATTATCTCCTCCCACGACCGTGTGCTGAGGGTCGAGAGCGTCCACACGCACCGGTTCGGTCCCTACTTCATGGCGAACGTCACCATCGCCATAGACGGCGCTCTGAGCGTCTCCGAGGGCGACCGGATCGCGGATGAGATCGAGAAGATGCTCTACGACAGAATCGATTTACTCAAAAGGGTGTATATCCACTACCATCCGCCCAAGCGGCGGATACGGAGAAAGGCCTGATAAAAGATGCCCGCCACCGACGGGTGCGCCCCCTGTCGAGTAAAAGACGTGGCGGCGTGAGCGCCGCGCGGACGAAAACGGGCTTTCAGCCCTTCTTCGCTTCCCTGGCCCAGGAATCCTTAAGGCTGATGGTCCGGTTGAAGACGAGCCGCCCCTGCGTGGCGTCCGGATCCACGCAAAAATAGCCCAGGCGCTCGAACTGGAACCGGTCTCCCGGGAGCGCCGCCGCCGCGTGCGGTTCGACATATCCGGTAACGATCTTCAGGGAATCGGGGTTGATGTTGGACAGAAAATCCTTCCCCTCCTCCGCCTCGTAGGGGTTCTCTTTAGTGAACAGGCGGTCGTACAGCCGCACCTCGGCCTTTACGGCATGCGCGGCCGATACCCAGTGGAGCGTCCCCTTCACCTTGCGCCCGTCGGGGGCGTTGCCGCCGAGCGACGCCGGGTCCCATGAGCAACGGAGTTCGGCTATCCCTCCCCGCTCGTCCCTCACAACGCCGGTGCAGGTGACAAGACAGGCCCCGCGCAGGCGCACCTCGCGCCCCGGCGCGAGCCTGAAGAATCCCTTCGGGGGCTCCTCCATGAAATCATCGCGCTCTATGTACAGCACGCGCGAAAAAGGCACGCGCCGCGAACCGGCCGCGGGGTCCTCGGGGTTGTTCGCTATTTCGAACTCGTCCACTCGGTCTTCCGGATAATTTTCGATGACGAGCTTCAGTGGATTCAGCACCGCCATCACGCGCGGCGAGCGCCGGTTGAGGTCCTCGCGGATGCAGTGCTCCAGGAGGGCCATGTCGACCACCGTGTCGCGCTTGGCTACGCCGATGATGGAGGCGAACGCCCGGATGGACTCCGGCGTACAGCCGCGCCTGCGGAGCCCCGAGATGGTGGGCATGCGCGGGTCGTCCCATCCCCTCACATGTCCTTCCTTCACGAGGCGAAGGAGCAGGCGCTTGCTCATCACCGTATAGCTCAGGTTGAGGCGCGCGAACTCGATCTGCCGGGGACGGACCTTCCCCGGCTCGGCGATGTGGTCCAGGAACCAGTCGTAGAGCGGACGGTGCACCTCGAACTCGAGGGTACAAATGGAATGAGTGATGCCTTCGATATAGTCGGACTGCCCGTGCGCGAAATCGTACATGGGGTAAATGCACCAGTCGCTGCCGGTGCGGTGGTGCTCCGCGCGCTTGATGCGGTAGAGCACCGGGTCGCGCATGTGCATGTTGGGCGAGTCCATTCCGATCTTCGCGCGTAGCACCTTCGCGCCGTCGGGAAACTCGCCGTTTTTCATGCGCTCGAAAAGGGCAAGGTTCTCCTCGATCGACCGGTCGCGCCAGGGGCTCGTTTTTCCGGGTTCGGTCGGAGTGCCGCGCGTGGCGGCTATTTCTTCCGCGCTCATGTCGCAGACATAGGCCAGGCCTTTTCGTATGAGAAGGAGCGCCCACTCGTAGAGCCTGCCGAAATAGTCCGAGGCGTAATAGGGCCGGTCGTGCCACTGGAAGCCCAGCCAGCGCACGTCCTCCATGATGGAGTCGACGTACTCCACCTCCTCCTTCTCGGGATTGGTGTCGTCGAAGCGCAGGTTGCACCGGCCGCCGTACTTTGCCGCGAGTCCGAAATTAAGGCATATCGACTTGGCGTGGCCGATGTGGAGATAGCCGTTCGGCTCCGGCGGGAAGCGGGTGTGAACGGCGGTGCCGTTTCTGCCCTCCCTCAGATCGTCTTCGATGATTTCCTCGATGAAATTTTGCGGCCTGTTTTTCTCTTCGTTGTCCATTGGGCCCGCCGTAACCTGTGCCGTTTCAGGGAGCCAGACGCCCCCGCGGGCGAAGAATCGGCCGCGTCGGTCGTTTTGTCAAGAAATTGGAGAAAAAGAAGCTCCCTTACGCGCCCGCTCAGGCATTATTTTACATCGGCGAAAAATACCGGTCCGCCGAAAGGCGGTCCATTACTCTATGCCCGATTCCGAACTGAACGCGATCGGCATGTCCGCGAGCTGTTTGACGGTGAACGGCTTTTCGATATACCGTTTGCAGAAGCCCGCAAGCAGGCCGTTAACCCCCTTCAGAAAATCCTCCCCGTGGGCCGCGTGGAGCGCTTCCGCCATCCGGTAGCGGGCTACCGCCCTGCTCCTCTCTCCCATGAGGTCAAGGCCCTGCCCCGCGAGGAGCAGCGCGTGCGCGCGTTCGTTGTTCGACTGGGGGCGGTCGATGGATTTTTCGAGAAGGCCGACGGCCTCCCCGTACGATCCGGCGTGCATCAGAAGGGCGGCCTTCAGGCGCGTATAGACGGTCTCCCCAGGATCGAGCGCGATGGCGGCATCGAGGTGTGAGAGGATGGCGGTATAATCGAACGGGTTCTCCTCGTGCAGGGCATAGGCCTTCATGAATTGGCCCAGCCCCGCGCGTTTCGAACGGTCCCGCCACGCATAACCGGGAAGCGGCGGAAAGCTCCGCTGCGGCGCACCCTCCAGCTCGGCGCGTACGTCGAAGCCGTGGAAAACACCGTCGCAGGCGGGCTCCACGCCCGTTCCGATCCAGACCACGCCCTGTTCGGGCACAAAGACCGCGGAGGTCACGTTGTTTGCCGCGCCCACCGTGATTCCCGTCGCGCGTTCCGTGCGGGTGACCATGTCGAGCCTGTCGCCCATAAAGGCGGCGGCCGCCGCCGGCGTTATGCGACCGCGGTTAGCAGTCGTGAGCTCTTCGAGCCGCCGGTATCGCCCGGCAAGGTCGCGCATCACCATGTTGTGGCGGCGCATGAGATCGAGTTTTTCGAGCTCCGGCGTCGTGGCGAAGTTGGTGAGCACCAGCACGCCGTCCTTCATTCTTTTTATGCCGATGGTGTCGGCGTTGGCCTCGATCACCGCGGCGTCGCGTCGTTTGCCGTCCGCGATCATATAACCGAACGCTCCGGCCCTTCGGCCTTCCCGTACGATCGCTATGGCCTCGTCGACGCTCGATGCCCTGCGCATAATTTCATGCTGTAAAACCGTGTACGAACGCCCCTTCACTCCGGTTCCGTCGAATCCCATGAAGTGGCCGCCGATGACGATGCCCTTCTCGTTGACGGCCGAATTGCATTTAATCAGGCCCGCGGTGGAAATATTCAGGTACTTATACCCCTGCGACGGATTGTAAATGAATACCGTCTGGCCGCCCATCCACCGCCCCTGCCCGGGATAGTCCGTATTCCTTCCCACAATGAGCGTGCCGTCGGTTGTGGCCGGGCCCGCCGCCGAGAAATCGGAGCATTCGGCCGCGATACCGAGCGACTTCGCCTTTCCTTTTATTACCTTCGGCACCATGATCATGGTGAGCTCGGATTTGTACGTCGCCCTCACCAGGTCGCGATAGTCGATTCCGGAACCGTCGGCGATGCCTTTCAGCTCGCGGAGATATTCCGCCGGAGTGTTCTTCTCGAGCGGACCGAATATGGAAAAATCCAGGTACGCCAGCATCAGTTTTCGCAAAAAGGCGGGCCGGGCGCGATAGTCCCGCGTATTCGTGACCGGATCGGCGAACACGGGCACCACGCCGCGGGCGATTTCATCCCTAAGAAGCGTCCCGTGCTGGAACCCCATCTCGTACGGATCACCGCTCATCGACACGACCAGGTTCCCGTCCCTGCGCTCCTTCCATGCGCGCCCGAACCAGGTGCGTTCGCCCTCAACGCGGATTTTCTCCGCGCCGAGAGATTCGGACACGCTCCTTTCGGGCGCATAGGCCCTTCCGGAACTGATACAGGATGTTTTAATAAACCATACGGCGCTGAAAATGACGATCGCCGCAAGGAGGAAAACGACGGGGCCGCGTTTCATTACATCCTCCGAATCCATGGGCATGCGCTCAACCGTGTCTTAATTTCCGTCAGAGAAACGGATTTGTCAAGGAAATGAACGCACTTCCTTTGGTGATTAAACGATACCGTGCGCCATTATACATGGACGACCCGGCGGATGCGTTCGATCATCGGGATTGGATTTAACCGGACAATACCTGTGCGATTCCGCAACGCAGGCACGCATGATTATTGTAATTGGCACAAACCGGATCATACAATGCACGCTTTTATTTATTTGACCCGTTCATGATTTCATGGTAGCCTCATGCCTCAGCGGGCCGGCCTCGGCCATATCATACACCGGGAGGAAATAAGATGTCGGACTCAATTACGGAAGTGAGTGAAAAATCATTGGGTGCGCGCCTCATGGAGTCGATCAAGGGGGTGCTTG
>CAZEAH010000272.1:0-5149 GCA_964510075.1 uncultured Leptospirales bacterium
GCGGTGAGGTCGCGGTCGTTCGATCGCGAGACGGAAATCACGGCGGCCGGTTCGATGTGCGCGATAAACCGCTCCAGGTCGGCCTTCCGGTATTTTATGTCCATCGGCACCACGATCGCGCCGATCTTGTCCGCGGCGAGCAGGGTCATGATGTACTCCGCGGAACAGGGAAGCATGGTCACGATCGCGTCCCCTTTCCGCACGCCCAGCGCCAGCAGGTTGCGCGCCAGGGCGTCAGTTTGTGCGTCAAGCTCCCCGTACGTTACGACCGGTCCGTCGCCCCTCAGGGCGGTAAACGCGGGATCGGCCCCGGCCCATCGCCGTACCATCTTCCATAACGCCTCTTCGCGTACGCTCATGCATGCCTCCGTTCAATTCTTCGCGCCCCTGTCCGCCACAATCCCGACATGGCGCATATAATTATTCATATTAATGTAAATAATACATTATGATGTAATAAACACATACAATCCCATTCAAATAATTCAGTCAAGTAAAAATAATTCACTTTAATGTATAATTTTCACCCTTGGCTTTAGTTGTTGACAGCCGGCCGGATGGGGCATCCACTCGCGTGGAAGCACGATGTGAACGAGGAGAACGGGATGAAACGAACGGACGAGGCGGCGGCCAGGAGCTCCGAGCGCCGCGAGAAGAAAAAGGCCATGCGGCAGGAGCAGCTCGTCGACGCCGCGGAGAAGGTATTTCTGGCGCGCGGCTACGAGGCGGCCACCATCGACATGATCACCGAGGAGATCGGATACAACAAGCGCACCTTCTACCTGTACTTCAGGGACCGCGACGACGTGTTCTTCGCGGTGCTGCTTCGCTCGCTCAGAACGCTGTACGCGCTCATGCGCGCGGCGGCGGACTCCAGGCGCGAGGGAGCCGAGAAACTTATCGCGATGGGGCGGGCCTATTTCAACTACTTCCGGGAAAATCCCGTCTGCTTCGAGTTCAACCGCATCTTCGAGACGCGCGTCTACTATTATCACAGAAGGCCCGGCGAGGGCTCGGGGGAGTTCGCGGCGCAGTGCCAGCGCGCGAACGACGAGATAACGGACCTGCTGATCGACGCGATAAAGCACGGATTAAAGGACAGGAGCATCGCGCTGAAGCTCGATCCCAAGAAGCTCATGCTCATACTGTGGGGAATGACCTACGGCCTTGTGGAGGTGATCCTCATGAGACGTCCGCATCTCGAAACGAGCTACGAGACCAGCGCGGAAGAAATATTCGGCGTGTACATGGCGCAGGTCAGACGGTTTCTGGAAGGGAAATGAGGCGGCCCGGAGTGCGTGCGCGCACGCGGGCGCCGGGCCCTGGGGGAACGCTTACTCGCGGTCCCGGTTCTGCTTTTTCTCCTTCTTCGCCAGCTTCTTTTCCTTGGCGCTTTTCTGCGGTTTCTTCTTCGCTTCCTTCTTGATCTCGCCCGCTTTAGGCATGGCATTCACCTCGCGTTACGTACAGGATTCCGCAGACGATACACGATAACGCTTTACCTGTCAACGCATGTTTGCCCCGCGGGGCCAAAATTTCCCGCGCGCGGCAGCGCGCCGCGGGCCATACCGGTGTTCCACGACCGGGAACGCCCGTCGCAGCTCATCCTGCCCGTCATTCCGCGCTAGTCCGTACGCGCGGGAGGAAGGCCTCATCGGCCTTCCTCTCGTTTCGTACTCGCGCGCGAATCGGTCCGCTCAGATATCCAGCAGGTTCTTCGTCGAGAAATTCGGTTCGGACGTGCAGTTGATGCCGAGCTTGCGGAGCCCCGCGTCGTCGCCGGGCGAGGGGATGTGCGTCATGTGCATTTCGCACCCCTTGAGCTCGGTGAGCTTCTCCATGGCGACGAGCGCAGTCGGGTTGGACTCGGCGCTGATGCACAGCGCGATGAGCGTCTCCTCCAGGTCGAGGCTCAGGGTCTTCGAGCCGAGGATGTTGCCCTTGAGGCGCATGATCGAATCGATGATGTGCGGGGAGAGCAGATGGATGCGGTCCGGTATACCGGCGAGCGTTTTGACCGCGTTGAGCACCAGGCTGGGGGCGGCGTGCAACAGCGGCGAGTTCTTGCCGGTGATGATGTTACCGTCCGGAAGCTCGATCGCGGCGCCGCAGTAGATCCCCTCGTTCCCTTTTCCCTTATCCTTCGCCTCGAGCGCGGCATCGCGCGCGGGAAGAAAGACCGGCCGGCTCTCCGGGGACACTTCAAGCTCCTTCATGAGGAGCTCCACCCGCTGCACCGTCTCGCGCTCCACGAAGCCCATGACGTACTCGCACGAGTAGCGGAAATAGCGCCGTATGATCTCCTGGCGCGCGGCATCGCGAACGACCGCGTCGTCCACTATGCCGAAGCCCGCACGGTTCACTCCCATGTCGGTCGGCGATTTATACGCGGTCTTCGCGCCGCCTATCTTCTCGAGTATGCGCCTGAGCACCGGAAAGGATTCCACGTCGCGGTTATAGTTGACGGCGATCTCGCCGTAGGCCTCCTGGTGGAAGGGGTCGATAAGGTTGTAGTCGGCGATGTCGGCGGTGGCCGCCTCGTAGGCCAGGTTGACCGGGTGCTTGAGCGGTATGTTCCATATGGGGAAGGTCTCGAACTTGGCGTAGCCGCTGCTCTTACCCCTTTTGTGGTCGTGATACACCTGCGAGAGGCAGGTGGCCATCTTGCCGCTCCCGGGGCCGGGGCCGGTCACCACGACGAGCGGGCTTTTGGTCTCGATGTACTCGTTCGCGCCATAGCCATCGTCGCTTACCACCAGGTCCACGTCGGTCGGGTAGCCGCGCGTGAAGCGGTGCGTGTACACGCGCACGTTCTGCCGCTCCAGTTTCTTCTTGAATATGGCCGCCGAGGGCTGGTCCTCGTAGCGGGTGATGACCACCGCGCAGATGTCGATGCCCCATTCCCTGAGGTCGTCGATGAGCTTGAGCGCGTCGGCGTCGTAGGTGATGCCGAAGTCGGCGCGCACCTTCTTGCGCTCGATGTCGCCGGCGTAGATGCACAGGATGATGTCGGCGCGGTCGCTGAGTTCGCGCAGAAGGCGCATCTTGACGTTCGGGTCAAACCCCGGAAGCACGCGCGCGGCGTGGTAGTCGTACAGGAGCTTGCCCCCGAACTCCAGGTAGAGCTTGTTGTCGAAGGTACGCACCCGCTCGAGGATGGCCTCTTTCTGTTCGCGCAGGTATTTCTCGTTGTCGAATCCGGTCTTTCTCATGGTCCCCGTCGGCGGCTGGATTTTTCGTTCTTCGCGGGCGCGGCGCTCACGAAACGCCATACTGTACACCCGTGCCCCCGCGTTTCAAGAAAATTACAAAAATGTAGCGACGGACCATGCTCCTGGAGGCGCGATAAAGCTGTTGACACTACGGCGGAATTGTGCGATACACGGGTGTACTATAGCGTTCCGAGTAACGACCCGCAATGAAATTCATCACCGGCGACATCGACGCCCTGGCGAAACGCTTTGGCTTTGTCGCCCTGTACGGCTTCGGCAGCAGGGCGCTCGAGGCGAAGAGATGCGTTGAGGAGGGACTCCCCCTCGACACGGCAAATCCCGCCGATCTGGACCTGGGCGTGCAGTACCGGAGGGATCTCCGGCCGTCGATCGAGGACACCGTACGACTCGCGCTTGCGCTCGAGGATGCCGCGGGCGCGCGGGTCGACCTGGTGAACGCCTGCGCCGCCGACCACAACCTGTCCCTGGCCATCATCCGGGGGGAACTCCTCTACTGCAACGACCCCGGAGAGCAGGCCGAATTCGAGCTGTACGTCCTCCGCCGTGCAGGCGACCTGGCGCACTACGAGCGGGAACGGCGGCGCATGCTCCTGGAGGCGCGGTAGATGACTCCGGCGCGCCTGCATGAATCGGTTATTTCCGGAAGGGTGAGATGGATCAGGGACATGATCCGGGGAATTCGCTCACTTCCTCTGGGGAGCTTCGAGGAGTTTATCGCCGACGAACGAAGCCCCGCCGCCGCGGAGTCATACCTCCGCCGGGCACTCGAGGCGATCCTGGACCTCGGCAGGCATATCCTCGCGAAAGCCATGGGGAAGGCGGTACCGGAATACAAAGACATCGCCCGCGAACTGGAAACCGCCGGTGTGATCGCCCCGGAAACGGCGGAGATCCTTCTGCTTCTCGCCGGCTACAGGAACAGGATGGTCCATTTTTACCATGAAATAGGCGCACGGGAGCTTTACGACATCTGTACGAACGGGTCGGAGGACATCGAGCGGGTACTCGCCGACATTCTGAAGTGGCTCGGAAATCATCCGGATATAATCGACACATCTTTATAATACTGTCAAGGCCACCCATCCATTTCTATTTCAGTTATTTCTAAAGCGGCGCGATCTGCTTGATTAACTCCATCGAATCATCTGTTTTCAATCGAGCTTTTTCCAGGGGATTTTCCCGAATCGCCAAAAGTAACGGAGTGCACCCTGAGTGACAAGAACCCTCCGGCCTGTGACAGCGGCATTTTTTTAGGATTTCGCGGAAAAAATGTTGACGGACTTGAGTTAAGTATCTAAACTCTTAAACCAGATGCTGTATATAATCAGAAACAGGCTGTTCCAAACCATCAATCGTTTTCTGTTGCTGGAACGAAAGAGAATTTACGAACAGGACGGGGTGAGGCTTTTCCCCTCGGAAATTCATCTCCTGGTCTTTTTGCACCGGAAGGGTTTCAAGAACGCGACTCGTTTTGCCGAGGAATTCGGACTGACCAAGGGGGCCGTTTCTCAAACTATCAGCCGTTTACAAAGAAAGGGTACTCTTACAAAAAAAAAGGACCCTTTCGCGAAAAACGAGATGAGTCTGGAGATGACACCCCTGGGCAGGAAAATCATCAAAACTTTTCTGGAGAAACAATCGAAGGAATTCGCGAACTTTAACGCCTATCTTCAAACACTCGATGAAGCTGAACAAAAAGTCATATTGAACTTTCTGGGAGCAGTGGAAAGATGGAGCAGACGCTAATTTTTTTATTATAGTGTTTAGAATATAAACACTGAATCAGTCAAGGAGGAAATTTAATGAACAAAATACTGATGCTGCGAATCAGCTACTGGGCTGGAGCGATCGTCGACGCCAAGTGGACTGCACCCCTAAAACTGGAGTGACAAAACCAACGGTTTTAGGAGAATAAG
>CAZEAH010000273.1:0-5135 GCA_964510075.1 uncultured Leptospirales bacterium
GGTCAGTATAGTCCGTTATCCGCCCGAAGATCGACCGGATATGCCCCGGACCGAGCCCCTCCAGCGGCCCGCAGAGCGCTTCTCCGATCGTTGTCCCGATAATGATCCCCTTTTTTCTGTCCTGATAGTGCATAATGGCGCGCTTCCGGCATCATGGCATCTTCTCGTTTTTCGGGGGGCATGTCAATATGAAGGGTGAAAAAAGTGGCCAAATTTTCACCCTCAAATCGCCCGGGCGGCGGATGCGGTACGCTTTCTTTGTTGCATTTTTCTAAAAAGCCGTAGTATTATTTCATGTTCAGAATACGACATGCCCGAGCGGTTTGAAAGGGGGATTCCGATGAAAAGAACACTGGTAGCCTGTTGGATAATTACCGCATCGCTGTGGGTGGGGTGCGCGAAAGTCGAGGATGAATACGCGACCGTAATGTTTTTGATCGGCAGTGTTACAAAAAATAACGCGCCGGTTGAAATCGGTGAGATGATAAAGGAAAACGACCGGCTGGTAACGGGAGCGCAGTCCTCGTGCGACCTGAAAATCGGTGAGTCGATAATACGGATTAAGGAAAACTCGACCGTGCTCATCTCGCAGCTCATGAGGAAGGGGGCGGCGGAGAACACCGCGCTCGGCCTCGATGTGGGCAAGATGCTGTGCAAGCCGAAGAAGCTCATGAAAGACGAAAGCTTTCTCGTCAAAACGCCGACTGCGGTCGCCGGCGTGCGGGGAACCAAGTTCACCGTTGAGGCCGATCCCAAGAAGACCACCCGGATAAAAGTCTATGACGGAAAGGTAAAGGTCATTAAGAGGGTTGACAGGCTGGAGGCCTCATTCGAGAAGATAATGGAAGAGGCCGCGGCCGTCGAAGAGAAGGAAAAGGTCGTCATAACGGAGAACGATGTTAAAAAAGCCGAGAAAAAAGTTGAGGATGTCCTCGCCAAAGAAGGGGGGGCCGGGGCCGAAGTGGCCGTTGTAAAGATCATCGAGCAGGTCAAGGGCGACGTGGTCGTTTCGCGTAAAGAGGTGCAGGCATTCAAGGTCGAGGACTTCAAGGATGAAAAGAGCGAGCTGATCGCGGTCGAGGAGCGCCCCAGAGAGGTGATCAGACAGATAGCCGCAATCGTCAAGATGGAAAAGGAGAAACCCAAGCCCGACGGGAGGCTTCTTGTAACCAGATACGAAATATACTTTATAAAGAACGGGAGCGTGCTGTGGGAAGGGAAGGTTATAAATCCCCCGATACGCAGGGATGACCGCATCTATATAGCTTCCGGCGATTATGTTTATTGCGCGTCGGCGGAGGGACCCGTTCTGTGGAGGAAGAACATCGAAAACGACGGAAAACTCGAGATACAGGGGGACAGGCTTGTGGTTCATGCGCGCTCGGGAGCGAAGTCGCTCGACCTCGATACGGGACAGGAATAAAATGCGATGCATTTACCATGGGGGGCGCGGGCCTGATTGCCGCGCCCTTCCCGTTTTGCCATCGCTGGCGGCGCTTGAAATAAAAAAATTATGCTTTAAAGAAGATATTATTGTTGCCATTTAGCATCGCATTGTATAGTCTATTACGCTGTATTTTTGAATACAGATCAATCCGACATTTTACAAAGCGTATACGATTCTCCGTGGTGTCCCGGCGGTTTTGCCGCCGTTTCTGCCGGCAACGGGCCTGAATCGTAGGAAAAAAGGGGGGAAGTTTTGAAGGCGAAGAATAACTTACCATTACTTCTGATGGCACTCGCGATAGGTATCGCGGCGTTTATCGATGCCTATGCACAGAGCGGCAGGAAGCCGCTTCAGCATAACATCGCCAGCGGGAAATATATCCACAATGACCTTGTGACCATGTCGAACATTAAACAGCTGCCTGTTCCGGCCACCAATGAGGATTACGCGATTTTTCAGTCGATCGGCAGGTCAAGCAACGTAATAATCGGAAAATTCAAAGCCGGGGAGCGCCAGGTTGTTCTCGTCACCGATAACAATGCGGACGGCAAGGTGGATTTTGCCTGTGTATGGAATGTGGACAGCGGCGTTATCGACATCACGCCGAAGCCCGACACCGTATACACGGAGGCCCAGTTCCGCCAAATGAAGGACGATATAGTCAACGGAAAGACCGGCCTGGTAAACCCCAATCCGGAGGGTGCGGGTTATTTGCGGGCGCTCATAGAGAAGCCGTCGAACATAATAAAAATGCGAAACGGTTTTCGCGTTTCCGGATACGACCCCGATGTGGTAGGGTTGGAAAGGGTGAATTACTTCTTTTCCGATAACGGGGTGCACGGTTCCGATCTGGCATTCGAGGTCAAATATAATAACGTCGGCACGGTGCGAGTCAGTCCAATTATAACCGTTTGGGTATACTGTAAAGACTCACAGGATCCTTTCGTAATCGAAACTGTAAAAAAGTTGAATGTAGCGATGGCTGAGAAATTCTTCAAGAAGTAAATAAGTGTCCTGTATTCAGTACATATGTACTGAATACAGGACTAAAATCCTACATTTTCCCATCTTTTTCAGGCATTAATTCCTTTTATTCATAAGTAGCTGGTTCAATCATCGGGTTTAAAATGCACATTATTTGTCTATTGGTTATTAAAAACTAATTTTTTGCCATTTATTTAGGATAATATGATGTTATTCCAGTGATATTTTAGCTCTGGCATGGAATATGCTAGTTAATAGGCAGTGAGCTGGGATAATCCTGGTACACTTTAATTTCCTTCCAAATATTCCGCTAAATTTGCGCGAGGTATTCTCCACGAATACCTCTCTTTTTTTTTCAGCAGTTATTTTTAGCTCCGAAGTGCAATAAACACGGGAAACTCAGGGGTGGATTAAAAATGTATCCGGAATTTTATAGAAAGATATATTTTCACGGCACCAGAAGCGGAGTTCATCGACGGTTATGCTATGGCTTTTTTTCGGCCAGACTTCCGCATTGAGCTCTTCGGTAAATGAATTATCTTCATTACGCGCAAAGTGTCCGTTTATCCGGACATTTTTTACTGAGGGGTGGTTGAGCAGTATTTTTTCCACCTCGGACGGATAGACGTTAAAGCCTTTCCGGATAATCATATTCTTCAACCGCCCGGTGATATAGTAATAGCCGTCTTCGTCGAAATATCCGGTATCGCCCGTGCGGAGCCAGCCGTCGATGATATGCCGCGAAGTGGCGTCCGGCCGCTCGAAATACCCGGGGACGACATTTGCGCCTTTCACGATAATTTCTCCCTCGATACCCGGTGGACAGTCGGCGCCGCCTCTGACTATTCTCACCCGATTGTAGGGCATGGGGCTTCCGACCGAGCCGAAACGGTTTGGCCTTTCGGGAGAGTTCCACGTCACTATAGGGGAAGCTTCTGTGAGACCGTAGCCCTGACGGATATCGATTCCGAAACGCTCCATCATCATTTCCTGCGTTCCCGTGGCGAGAGCCTCCCCTCCGGATATCCAGGTCCGCATCCCGGTGAAGTGCGCCCCCGTGCCAAAGGACGCAGCAAGCAGTGTATACATCGCCGGGACCCCGGCCAGGATGGTGGCCCCGGCGCTGATGGCGGCGGCTACCGCCTTTGGGGAAAAGCGTCCTATCAGGTGGAACGGGGTCATATTGTACAGCGGGATGAAAAGTGAGGAAGTGAGCCCGAATGCGTGAAACAGTGGAAGGGTCGTGATGAAGCTGTCGTCCGGTCTGACGAAGATTTGCGACGAAACGTGAGCCGTTTCATATATTCCCCTGTGGGTGATGAGCGCCCCCAGGGGTGTCCCCTCCATGGCGGAAGTGAAAATAATGGCCGCGGGATGGTCGGCGGGAATTGAGGCGGCGTTTCCGCACCGTGATGTGAGCCGCCCGGTGGTCATTTCCGACAGTGAAATGAATCCCTCCGCCTTATCCGCCGTAAAAATGGATGCCTGTGGAAAAATAATAGAATCACGTACGCGAAGATCCTTGAGTTTGTCGGCGGTGGTAATGACGGCTGCGGGCTTCGAGATTTCGATGTAGGAGCGCATTTCATGGCGGCGGGCCGCAGGATTAACGGGGACCGGGATGGCGCCGAGCCGCACGAGGGCGAGGAAACTGTAGATAAACTCCGGCGAATTACCAAGTTGTACGATTACCCTGTCCCCGAAACCGATTCCGCGGGAATACAGGGCGGACGACAGCCGCTCCGTTGTAGAAAGCGCGTCTGAATAGTTCGCCGTCGCCGAACCGCTGAAGAAAAAAGAAGAATCCGGTTTCGAATCCGCGGCGGCGCTCAACAGGTTGAAAAGGTTGTTCTCGGTCACTGTTGTCCGATCATGGCGCGGGCCGGTCCCTTTTGCTTGACTTTCCAGGTAGTATGCCTATACTCGAACGGTCTGTCAAGTTATAACGGATCCGGTATCAATAACCGCTCAGCGAATGATTGCGCTCTTTTTTATCACAATACTCCAGATATCCTTCTTCACCCATATATATTTCCTTGTCAGATATATCTCTAGAAAGCAGGACAGGTATTTCAAGGGCTTCCTTACCACCGCGATCACCAACATCTTTATAGGGATATTTCTTGCGGTTCTGGTCCTCATAAATCCAGCGGAGGTCAAGGCGCTCAATCTGGACCGGATGCTGTTCATCGAATCCGGTCTCATCTTCTTTCTCATGCTTTTCATCAAGGGGCGTGTTTCGGTTCGGATATACCGGCGTTCTCAGGACCCGCAGCATTACCACTATTCGTATTTCGGGAAGAAAGTTATCCACGCGAGCGCGGTAACCTCGAAGGACCTGCTTACCTATTTTCTTACACTGCCGCTGACCCTGATATGCGGGGCCTATTTCGTGGTAAAGCTCGGTTGCGGCAGCTGAACCTCAGGCGGAGTCGATAAGAGCAAGCACCAGTCTGGCGCCCGAAACGATGTCGCGCAGGTAAATGTATTCGCCGGTGGTGTGCACAGCCCGCATGCCGATCGCCAGGTTGACCGCCTTTATTCCGGCGCGGTTGATGATGTTGGTGTCGCTGCCGCCTCCGGAACTCTCGAACCTAGGGGTTTTCCCGATCTTTCTGACCGCCTCGGCCGCCATTCTGACGACCGGGCTGTTCTCCTTAAGGGAAAATCCGCTGTATTCGAGATTGCGGGTAACGGTAACTTT
>CAZEAH010000274.1:0-5098 GCA_964510075.1 uncultured Leptospirales bacterium
TGATATTGCTAAAAGTTTTAATTTTTAGAGGTTCCCTCTTGTAATTCTCAACGTTCTCGGTTCTCCTCCTGGCATCGACATTTTCTTGTACGTTAAAGAGGAGAATACATTAATGGCAAAATCCACCGAACACGCCGCGCTCATCTGCGGCATCCTAACCGTAATCGCCGCTATCGGCGCCGCGGCATCCATCTACTGGAAACAGCCGCTCGCCGTCATCATCGCGGCGCTGCCCGCGGCCGCCTACGAGCTCTACCGCACCGAGGGCTTCACGACGAAGCTCGCCTCGGCCGGCGTGCTCGCGGTGCTCGCCGCCGAAATAGTTCTTATCGTCGGCACGATCGAGCTCAACATCGCGCGCTTCGTCGCGAAATACGTCGGCTCCCTGCCGGTCGTCGACGCGAAGCTCGCCGGGCCGGTCGTCATCGCGCTTCTCGCCGTCATGCTGGTGCGCCGCACCGCGGGCATCTATACGAAGTGGCTCGCCATCGTGCTTCTCGGCGCGGCGGTCGCGCTCTTCTACACGCTCGATCCGGCGCTTCTGTCGAAGTTCGTCAAGCCCGCCCTGCAGGAAGGGGCGCGACATATCAAGTAGGAGGCAAGGGTGATGGATACGTACGCCGTGTATATAGCGCTCATCGCGGGGCCGCTCATGTTCGCCGGGCTGTGGTCGTTCGCCCTGTTCGTCTCGTCGGCCGTCGGAGGATGGTGGAAGCTTGCGAACCGTTTCCGGCACGACGGGCCCGCCGACGGCGAAGCTTTATCGATGCTGAACGGCCGCATGCGCTGCATCAATTACAGCTTCGTGCTGAAGGCCGTGCTGTCAGAGCGGGGGCTTCATCTCTCGGTGCTGTTTCTCTTCAGGCCGTTCCATCCGCCGCTGTTCATCCCCTGGGAGTCAATCCGCAACGTGCGCCGGGAGAGCGTCTTCTTTTCCCGCTTCGCCGCCTTCGATGTGTACGGGCCGGAGAAGCTCCTTACGGTGCGGATCTCCGAAAGGGTGCTGGAGTCGGGGCGGTGGAAGGCGCGTCCCGGTGAGGGCTGAAATCCGCGCCGCCGCTTCGGGATATGTAAGAATATTGACAGAAACAGGCCTTGCGGTTCCAATGGATTGCGCAACTGCCGCCGCGACCGGGCATCGCCCGCGCCCGCTCCGGCCGGCGCCAACTTTAAACGGATTCACTGAATTGTGGAGCGTTGCGAAAACCGTGCACGAATCGTCCGGTCGCGCTTCCTTGTATATCGCTGAATCACCCAACCAACACTCAGGAGGGACGTAATGAATAGAATGACACGGATTCTGGTAATGATGATGTTCTGTCTGGCGACTGTCTCGTTCGGCGTGGACGCGGACGCCAAAAGCGCTTTAAAGAAGAGCCTGGACAAGCTTTCGGGAAAGGACAAAAAGGAAGAGCGGAAGAAGAAGGAGGAGGCCAAAAAAGAGGCGGGTAAAATCTATATCGAGAACTTCGGCACCGGCGAGCGCAAGACCGGCGGCAAATACTACGCGCTCGAACTCAATACCGTCGCCGACGGCGACACGATCTCGTTTCGCTGCGCCTCCGGCAAATGCATGACCGTCACGCTGCACGGAAGGACCTCGTCGGGCGTCTGGAATACGCTGTATCAGGGCGCTCCGAAAGACCAGCAGGTGGGAAGCGTGCTGGCGGGCAAGCGTTCGCGCTATACTCACATCATACTTTCCGTAAACGGCGCGCACGAAAACTATACGAAGGTGGCGGCGAAGATGGAGGTTGTCATCACCAGGGCCCAGATTGCGAAGTCCGACGGCAAGCCCGCCATGACGGGCACACCTTCGTATCACGGAACGCCGTCGTACTATGGAACGCCTTCATACGGCGGGACCCCCGGATTTTACGGAACGCCCCGGTAAAGTAGCTCCGAAAGGCGTTTCCGCCCGATGGCGGACACCGCGCGAAGGCGGCGAATCATATCGCCGCCTTCGCTTTTTATGCCGCGGACTGCCGCTACAATGCGTCGACGGGTGTGCGGGAACAGAGCTGTACAACGCATCGCGAATACCGAATCTTTCTTGCGAAATCCACACCGGGATGATAGAGCGTACAGATACCTCAGCATTGAGAGAAAAGCGTATAGGAGGACTCTATGCGACACTTTTTGATCGTCCCGGCCATTCTGGCTTTCTGTCTGTCATGCGCAAGCACATCAGTCACCCCGCCACCCATGGCCGCCGACCCGTCAAATATCGGGCTTGCATTGTCACTCGACCAGAAGGTGCGCACCTCGCTCAACCTTGGCGGCGACTTCATACCGGAAACTGTGTTCTTCATCCGATTCGAAAGCCCCGCCGATAAAACCTATAAAAATCCGGTTCTTCTGGCGTCCAATTACAAGTACACCGGCCCCGAGTCCGAGGACGGCGTGGTCTTCGCGCTCAACCTGCCGGCCGGCGAATACGCCCCCGTGGCGGCCGAGGGGCATATGAAAGACTATGACGCGGGCTCCGCGCCGGAGAAGGCCAAGAAGGTCATCGTCTTTTTTCCGAAGGTCACGATAGAGAAAACCAGGACCGTTGTGGCGCCCGGAACGATCGGCTACCTGGGCGAACTGCGCATGGAGACGGTTTCGACCATGAAGGGCGCCGACGACGTTCAGATGTATTACTACACGCTGTTTTCTGGCAATGAGAAGCGCACCGGCGCGTACAAGGAGATGCTGCTGCGCACGCTGGACTCCGATTACACGGTCTATGTGGCGCCGAAGCACGAAAAACTGGTAAATTCGAAGGAGCGGCAGACGGCCTTCCTGACCGCCTACCGGAAGCACTTCAGGCGCTCCAACTGGGCCGGGCACTTCGACAAACGCATCGCCGAGCTTAAAAAATAAGACGCGTCGACGCGAAGGCGACGAACCGAACCGCCTCCTTCGCGTTTTATAAGCGCTATAATTCCGCGATCCTCTCCCTCGTTTATTTGTTTATTTGAAAGAAGGAATGCGGGATAAACGCCATACGGGAGGACCATGTATGACGCTCTCCGCCCCGAGAAGAATACTCTTGCTGCGCATCGGCTACTGGATCGGTATCGCGCTCGACGCGCTGGCCTTCGTGCAGATGGCCTTTCCGGAGATCGGCAAGGCGATGCTGAAGGTGGACATGGAGACCGGGCCGGAGTACGTCTTCGCCATCAACCTGGGCGCGGGCCTCATGCTGGCGTGGACGCTCCTCCTGGTGTGGGCCGACCGCAAACCCGTGGAGCGCAGGATGATAATTCCGTTGACAATGATCATAATTGCCTGGAATACGTTCACGATGCGCTACGGCGTGCGCGCGGGCCTCATCCCCGCGGAGACCATGATGCCCCAGATGATCGTTGCGGGTGCGCTCTTCATCTACTACGGGTTCTGCTTCATCATAACCCGGAACATGGAAGACGCCCGCCGCTGACCGGCGGGCCGCTCCGTGAGGGGGGGCGTACCCATCGCCCCGCCGCGCGTCCATCACACCCCGGCGAAAGGAGCGATCCCCATGGACAGTGTATTCTCCGACAGGATAAGCGACGTCCCTAAATCATTCATCCGCGAGATACTGAAGACCACCATAAACAGGGACGTCATTTCCTTCGCAGGCGGGCTTCCCAACCGCGAGCTCTTTCCTATCGCCGAAATCAAGGAGGCGGCCTCGAAGGTGCTCGATTCGTTCGGCGGCGAGGCGCTCCAGTACAGCACCACCGAGGGACACCTGCCGCTGCGGGAATGGATCGCCGAGCGCTACCGCACGCGCGCGGGCGTAAAGGTGGACGTCGACGACATCCTCATCACCACGGGCTCCCAGCAGGGCCTGGACCTCATCGGCAAGACCCTGCTCAACGAATCAGACCACGCCGGCATCGAGGAGCCCGGGTACCTGGGCGCCATACAGGCCTTTTCGCTCTACCGGCCCGTCTTCGAGCCCGTACGGCTCGACTTCAGCGGGCTCGACACGGAGGCGCTCGGGAAGGCGCTGAAACGCGCACCGCTCAAGATCATCTACACCGTCCCCAACTTCCAGAACCCCTCGGGGATATCGCACACCGATGAAAACAGGGACGAGGTCGCGCGCCTCCTCGGGCCGACACGGACCTTCCTTGTGGAGGACAATCCCTACGGCGAGCTCCGCTTCTCGGGCCGCGAGACGCGGAGCTACCACACGCGCATGCCGGAGAACACCATCCTGCTCGGCTCGTTCTCGAAGATCTTCGTGCCGTCGTTCAGGATAGGATGGATCGCCGCGCCGCGCGCGCTCAGCGAGAAGCTCGTCATCGCCAAGCAGGCCTCGGACCTGCACACCAATTACTTCGCGCAGCGGGTGCTCTATCAGTACCTGGAAGACAACGACATCAACGCGCACATCGAAACAATCAGGGAGCGCTACCGCCGCCAGCGCGACGCGATGATCGACGCCATTGGGAGGCATTTCCCGGAAGAGGTGCGCTGCTCGAACCCCGACGGCGGCATGTTCCTGTGGGCGATCCTCCCCGAGGGCGTGAGCGCGCTCGAGGTGTTCGATTCGGCCATCCGCCGTAACGTGGCCTTCGTGCCCGGCGATCCCTTCTACGTCGGCAAGACCGGCGTCAACACCATGCGCCTCAACTTCTCGTGCGTGGACGAGGCCGCCATCGAGGTGGGGATCGAGCGGCTGGGGGGCATTCTCAAGGAGTGCTGCGCGGCGGCGTGAGGGGCGCCTGCGTTATGTGCTTTCGCCTGTCGGCGGGGAGTGTTCGCATGTTACCCGTGCAGGGGTGAGGCGCGCCTGGCCGGCGCGAGGGGGCTCTGTCCTTTCTTTTCAGCGCGGAAAAGAAAGGACCAAAGAAAACGCGCCCTCAAGCGCCGGGAGGCTTGCCGCTCAAGCGGCGCGGGGCCTGGGCTTTCTGCGGCATGGTGTACAAGGTGGTTCGTGATCATGTGTGGAGATGGTACGGTGTGTTTTGCTGAAGGTTTATCCGTAGCCATGCTATTCGGCTGCGGAAAGTCCATCCTGGACTATCCTCGCCCCGCGCGCGTCCTGCGCGCTGCTTAACAGCTTCGAGATAACGCTGGAGTTTTTGGACCATCCGGTAGTTGGCATTGAGCCCAAACC
>CAZEAH010000275.1:0-5083 GCA_964510075.1 uncultured Leptospirales bacterium
ATTTCTCCCGGACCACCTTTCTTCATGTCGTACACAACGGGGGCTGGCAGTATTTCGACGCCTACCACCGCTACGAACGGGGTTTCGACCTGTTTCAGCTTTTCAACCTGCCCTCGTGGAGGGCCGTCGATTTCGCCGACCCGGTGCACCACGACCGCCTCAACTGTATGGCCACCGGGATACGTTTCGCCGACAGGGTGATAACGGTGAGCCCGAGTTACGCGCGCCAGATCGAGTACGCATGCGACGGCCTGGAGCATATTCTCTCCAACGTGATCGGAATAAGCAACGCGGTGGGCAGGGATTTCGCGGCGAGGCTATCGGATTCATTCAAACGCTCGGGTTTCGTCGAGCGGCAGTATCCGCGCCTGCTCGAAGCGCTCGAGGGGAGCGACTCGCTCATGGCGAAGGTCGCCGCGCGCTGGCCCGAGATGACGGCGGGCGCGGACGCGGTGGAACGGATTCCCGACGAGGCGCGGCGTTTCGCCGCGGTCCGTGCGCGGAACAAGATGATGCTTCAGCTTGAGCGCGGGCTCACGGTCGATCCCGACGCGGTGCTCTTTTCCATGATACACCGCATTACCGAGCAGAAGGGCTTTCAACTGGTGCTGGACGCCTCGCAGGGACTGTTCTCCACTCTCGGCTACCAGGCCGTTATGGGCGGGTCGGTGTCGTCGGGCGACCGGCGCGGTGAGGAAATCGCTCACGGAATGTACCTGCTGTCGCGCTATTATCCCGGCAATGTCAGCGTTTCGTTCGGCTTTCAGGACATCGCGGTCCCGCTGTTTTCCTCGGATATATTCTGTATGCCCTCGATGAGCGAGCCAGGCGGCATCTCGCAGCTGGAGGCCTTTGCCGCAGGCTGCCTGGTGGTGGCAAGGGCCACGGGCGGGCTGAGGGACACGGTATTCCCTCTGCACTCGAAGGACGGGACGCTGGAAGGCAACGGGTTTCTGTTTACTGACTTTAACCCGACGGCTTTTTATGACGCCATGGAGCGCGCCCATCAGTTTGTCCGCTCCAGCGACGACGCAATGCTCCATCGGGCGGGACGAAACGCGATGTCGTCGGTTTATCACTGGGACCGCCCGGCGCGGCGTTACATCCGCGAGGCGTACGCAATAAAGGAAATAATCCGCATAGTTGAATAAAAAAAGACGGGATAGTGGATATCCCGTTTGTCATGAAAAGCCTTCTCGGTTATGCCTGTCGGCGAACGGGAAGACCGTTGAGTGTAAAATGATCTGTGCAATGTATCGGTATGAACCGATGAAGACTTTAAAAAAAACCGGCATGCCTATGGGAAAAAGATTGATGAGGCCGGCGCTGTGCCTCCTGCCGGTGCTGTCCGTCTTCATTGTGTGCGCCTCGCCTTCGGGAGGACCCGTGGGGAAGGTGCTCAGGGGAATCAGCGGGGAACCAGTCGTCCCCCGCGAAGCAAACAGGATACTGGTGGGTGAGTTCAGAGGCCCCGCGGAGGCCGGGGACGCGCGGCGAAAGCTCGTCATCCGCGTCCGCGAGCTTTTGGCCGCGGACGGGAGGCTTGCGGTGGTGAACGACGCCTCCGGGGCCGACCTCGTGCTTGAAGGGGCCGTAACGGGCCTCGAGACGAGGCCGCTCAAATACGACGACATGGGTCTGGTCGTTCGGAAACGCACCAGGATAACGGCATCCCTTCGGCTCTACGACCGAAACAGGGACAGAGAGATATTCTTCGAGCGGGAGATACAGGCCTTCGAGGAGTTTTCGGACATCGAGGCTCCGGTAATGCCCGAATCCGCCGCGCTGGACCGGGTGGTCGAGGCGCTGGCGAAACGGATCGCCCAGCAGACGATTCGCGGAAGCTATACGGATCTTCTTACTCCGGTTGAAAAAGGCAGGAAACCTTAATGGATAAAAAACGGCTGCCGGTGGCCCGCGACCTGTACGCGGAGCTCGGAAAAAAGCGGACGGCGCGCATCTATCTTTTCCTCGGCGAGGATGAGGGAGAAAAGGACAAGGCGGTTCTGCGTATAGCCGACCTGGTCCTTGCGGAGGACTCGACGGGGCATACGCTCGGCCGCTTCCACTGCGAGTCGGGCGAGCTTATGCAGGCGGCCGATTTCGCGCTCTCCCGGTCGATGTTCGCCGATGCGCGCCTCTGCGTGATGCTCAATATCGACGCCGCTTCGGGCACGGCCGCCGGGGCGGCGCTTCTGTCGGAGGTGTTCGCGTCGCTGCCGGACTCAACGACCCTGGTCTTGACCTCCTCGGCGAACAGGCCGCCGAAGGGGCTGGAGTCCGTCCCCGGAATGAGCGTGTTCCAGTTCTGGCCGCCGTTCGAAAAAGACCTGGCGGCGTATGTGGCTCGAACGCTCGCGGCATGGGGGATGACGATCGACGCCGGGGCGGCGCGCGTCCTCATCGATCTTGTCGGAAGGAACGTGCGCGCGGTCGACGGCGCCCTGGAGAAACTGCGCAACTCCGGGTTCGAAAGGGTATCGGTGGAGACGGTGCTGTCGATCGTCGGAGGCGAGAGGGAGCGTTCGGTCTTTGAATTCGTCGACGCCCTGTTCCGCGGCGACCGGTCCTCGCTCGCCCGGCTTAAAAATTTGATTGAAAACAACTGCCCGGAACTTTTAATCTTGAACCAGATCGCGCGGCAGGCCGACTCCATCGAGCGCTTCCATCGTGCGGTTCGCGGCGGCGATACCGAGGACGAGGCGCTTCGCAGGGCATCGGTGCCTCCGCGCGCGGGCGGCGCGTTTGTGGAGATGGCGCGCGTCAATCCGATCATAAAGATAAAACGGATATACCCGCTTCTCGGAAGTGCGGATTCAGCGCTTAAAAGCCACAGGGCCTCCAGGGGCGTCATAGCGAGTCCCCTGTTCGACCTTTCGCGTGAAATGCTCGCGATGGATCCCCCGCCTTCTACGGTATAGACGGACAGCGGAAGAGATGGACTTTCTCGAAACAATCGACACCAATCGAACGAGGTTCCGGCGTTATAACGAAATCAAGTTCCAGCGCTTCCAGCAGCTGATTCCGAATCCCACCATCAAGCGGGTCATTAACTCCATTCCCTTTTTACTCGGCACCAACGACAAACGCCTGCCCGGCTATGTGGAGGGAGACGTTCCGGCCGGGGTCTGGCGGTACGCGATCGACGACGATACACGGCGCTATATTAAGGGCCGCTTCCCCACGGTGAAGACCGATACGGCCAGGAGCGACCCCTTTGTGGAAATGCTCGCGGTGATGGGCAGCGTCGGCACGGTGGCGTATAATAAAAAATCCGACTTCGATTACTGGGTCTGCGTGAACAGGCGGTCGGTGACGGCCGAGCAGTTCGCCAATTTCAGGAAAAAGGTGGACGGTATCCAGCGCTGGGTGTCGAAGGAGATAGAGCTTCCGGTGCACCTGTTCATCAACGACATCGAGAGCGTGAAGCATAATATATTCGCCGAAGACGACGAGGAGGCTTTCGGCACCACGGTGGGGGCGGTCCTGAAGGACGAGTTTTTCCGCAGTTCGATCATCGTCGCGGGCAAAATCCCGTTCTGGTGGGTGGTCCCGCGGTTTACGCGCGATGATGAATACGACCGGCTCTACGAGCGCCTTCCGGACACCATGAAGGAAGAATTTGTGGATCTCGGGAACCTCTACGAGATATCGAGGGAGGATTTCCTGGGCGCCGCGCTGTTTCAGATCATCAAGTCGCTCGGGAACCCTTTTAAATCGATCATAAAGATAGGCGTGCTCGAGAAGTACATATTCGGCAAGGAAGACTCGCCCCTGTTGAGCCAGAAGATAAAGGTCAGTATCCACAGGGAGAACCTGGAAAACGCGGTCGTCGATTCCTATCTGCTCATGTTCAACGAGGTGTTCGATTATTACAGCTCGACGCTCGACGACAGGGAGCTCATCGACATTCTCAAGCGAAACCTCTACCTGAAGGTCGATCCGCAGATTTCCAAATACGTCGGGATTAAGGACAAGAAAAACATCCCCTACAAGGTCGCGGTCATGTCGCGGTACGTCAAAAACTGGGGGTGGGACATCAACTTGATCCGCGACCTCGACAACTTCGAGGAATGGGACTTCAACAAGGTGATGGCCTTCTGGGACGTCGTGAAGCGCTTCATGCTGCTGAGTTACCAGAAAATCGCCACACAGCTTCCCTCGCTTCAGCTCGAGAAAAAGATTTCGGAAACGGATTTCATGCTGCTCAGCAGGAAGATAAAGACCCACTTCGCGCGCGAGCAGGACAAAATCGACAACTTCATCACGTTCAAGGACACGCCTTCGGAGGCCATCCTCTACATCGAGCCCGTAAGCCAGGGAATACACGAGACGGAGTGGCGGCTGTTCAAGCGCAACAAGAGCGAGAAGGACGCCTTCATCTCCACCACGCTCAGGGTGGAGAAAAACCTGCTCCGCCTCCTCATGTGGATGGCGGTCAACGGCGTGTACGACCCGGTCTTCTCGCGGATCAACATCCAGTCCGGATATACGAGGGTGAACCCCACGGCGGTCACGGAATTGCTCAACCAGGTCACGGCGCTGTTCGCCGGCGACGGCATCCGCATACGGAACCAGTATTTCCTGGAGCCGGCATTCGGCCTGGTGAACGCGATCATCCTGAATTTTAACAGGGAAAACGCCGAGTCGATACAGACCGTCCATCACCTGTATTATACGAGCTGGGGCGAATCGTACATAAAGGAGTACTCCTCCGAGGAGGAAATCGCGCGGGTTCTGGGGCTGGTCGTGCGCGATGGGGTCCATCAGCGACGGCCTTTCGATGCCTACTGCGTGGTGCACGCCCCCGAGCCGTTTAAAAAACTGTACAAGCGCATCAGCACCATGTTCAAAGACGCCTACCAGTTCATCATTGAGGGCCACGACGGTACGGATCTGCGATTCGTCGCACGCCTTGGGGACCGGTTCGTTCTCATCTCACGCGAAAACGACAGGGTTACGGCTTTTATCTACCCGGGGCTTTCGAAGCTGCTCGCCGCGCTGACGCTGAAAACCAGCACGGCGGTACGGTATCGCTTCCACGGGGAGGAGGGGGGGCTGGCTGCCCTGGAGGCAGTATACC
>CAZEAH010000276.1:0-5047 GCA_964510075.1 uncultured Leptospirales bacterium
GCCGCGCGGCATCCGTTCCCTGATCTCGTACAGGGGGCGGTCTTCGAGCGCCACGAACTCGAGAACGAGGAGTGCGGCGATCATGGGATCATAGGCCATTTCGAGATACGGATAGCGTCCGGAGGCGCCCGCCAGATAAATGTCGGTTGCGTCCTGCGGAGAGCGAATCTTGGTGCTTGTCCGCACGATGGAGGCTCCGTAAGCATGCCCTATCCTTTCCGTCACGGAGGGCGCCGTGATAGGGATGTTGATGGTCTTCTCGCCTCGATATTTCATGTAATACAGCGCGAGCAGGGCTCCCGTCTCGTCGGAGGAAAGGGCGTTGCCCCGTTCGTCGATCACCGTGAGGTGCTCTCCGTGCGGACCGATTATAAGCCCTATTTCGCGGTTTGCCCGGCACATGCCGACGATTCCCTCAAGGGCCTTTCGGGTCTCGATTTTCAGCTCTTCTTCGCTGAGGGACTCCTTTATCTGGCCCCGGAGCACGGAGACAGCGCATCCAAGGCTTCCGAGCAGGTCGGGGAAAACGTAGGATGTCGCCCCGTTGAAGCAGTCCACGATGACGTTAAAACGTTTTTTCTGAAGTGTTTCATGGTCGACGTACCTCCGTACGTTGGCCATATACGATTCGAGGTGGTGAATGGGATACACGAGTCTGCCGACCTCGTAGGCGTCCTTGCGGGGGTAGTCGCCCCGGTAAAAGATGTTTTCGATCTTTTTTTCCTCCGCAACGGAAATCGGGAAGCCGAGCCTGTTGAATATCTTGATCTGCACGAACTGGAGGCCGGTCATGGGCGATATCTGTACATAGATGCCCATATCCGCGCTCAGAAAACGGGTCGAATACCGGTTGATCGGTATCGATTCAATTTCCATGTCGTACACCTGCACGCCCATCGAGAGGAGCCCGGCGGTGAGCGCGCGTTTTATAAGGCGTGCCGCGGCTGTGGTGTCGCGGCTAATTACGACAATCGTGTTTTTTCCCAGGAAGGCCCCAAGCGCGGAGCCGAGCTTCGCCCCGAATTCCGGGGTGATTCTGGTGTTAAACGAGCCCAGTATTCCTTCGGTGCCGAAAAGTATCTTTTTTTCTGTCTGCCCCCAGATGAGATCCGTGGTGAGACGGGTTCCCTGTTCGATTATTTTTTCCGGCCAGACCCGTATGCCGGGAGGAATCTCGGATCCGCTGCCCACCTCGCAATCGTCGCTCACCACCGCGCCCTCGTATATGGCAACGCCGCTCTCGATGACACAGCGTTTTCCTATAACGGCTCCCCGAAGCTCGCTCTTCGGGCCGACGATGGTGTTGTGCAGAATGATACTGCGCCTCACCGACGCCCCTTCGTCGATTACGCAGCTGTCGCCGATGACGCTGAACTCGGAGACTTCCGCGCCCGGCTTGATCCGAACGAAGTTGCCGAGCACAACAGGGCCGTGAATGACCGCTTCCGGTGAGATCTCGACGTTTCTGCCGACCCATACGTTCTCGCCTATCTTCTTTCCGGGAAATTCGATGTTCACCAGGCCGTCGAGGATCGCCCGGTGGACGTCACGATAGGAGCCGAGCGTTCCGACGTCGCACCAGTATCCGTCCGCCACGTACCCGTACAGAGGGATGTCTCTCTCCTGCAGGATGGGAAAAAGATCCATGGAAAAGTCATATTTTGTGTCGTCGGGAATGAAGCGGTTGAGTATGTGCGGTTCGATGATGTACATGCCCGTATTCACGGTATCGCTGAATACCTCGCTCCAGGCCGGCTTTTCGAGAAACTTATCGATTTTTCCGTCTTCTTTAATTATAACGATACCGTATTCGGTCGGCTCGTTCACCCGCGTGAGCACAATCGTGAAGGGAGACTGTTTCTCGCGGTGGAAGGCCAGTATCTTCTGTATGTCGAAATCGATTATTCCGTCTCCGCTGAGCACGACAACGGTATCGTGCGCGTTTCCGGCGGCGAGTTTCACGCCTCCAGCGGTGCCAAGAGGGGACTCTTCTATGGAATAGGTGATGCTGACGTCCCATTCCGAGCCGTCACCGAAGTAGTTCTGAACGTTTTCCGGACGGTAGAAAAGGCTTATAACGATGTCGGTTATTCCCTGTTTTCTCAGCAGGTTGACCGCGTGCTCGATTACCGGCTTGTTGACGATAGGTATCATCGGCTTGGGGCGGTTGCTGGTGAGGGGCCTGAGGCGGGTGCCCTCCCCTCCGGCCATTATAATCGCTTTCATGTGGTCACCGTCCTTTCGGTTTTTTTACCATGCGATGTCCTGAATCAACCGGTATTACCAGACTGCCCGAAGCTTCGGGCCCGCCGTGAGCGCGTGCGTTGAAATACTTTTTCCGTGTTTGCCCTCGGGCGGAATTGCAGCGTGATCGTGAGCGTCGCGGACCTGACGCAAATCCATGTAAGGATAGTACCGGATGAAATTGGCTTGTCAATTAAAAAGTCCTGCTGTATGATCGGAAAAACGCTCGTGTGGAGGTGAGGCGTTGGGCCACTCAAGTTTAACGTTATGCGCAGTATTAATTACGGCCGCTTGCCTCATGTCGCCGACATCATCGTCAGGCAATCCCACCATTGAGCTGTTGCGTTCGGGTTCGTATGAGCAGCGCCTCGAGGCCATGATGAAGGCCGGATTTTCGGGGAACAAGGCGGCCTTCTATTATCTGGTCGAAAACCTTCTTGAAGAGAAGGAAAGCGTTCTCTCTGAAAGACGGCGGATCCGTATAAGAGCGGTGGCGGCCGAATCGCTCGGAAGGCTGCGAGACGAACGGGCCATTCCCCATCTCGTTGCTCGCTACGGCCGGGAGGAAAGCCCCGAGGTTCGTCGTTCGATTCTTTTTGCGGTGAGTTTTTTTCGCTCGAAGGAGGCCGATGGGATTGTTCGTGACGGTCTTGCGTCCGGCGACAAGAGTGTTCGTTTCGAGGCTGTCAGGACCGCCGCGCTCTCGGGCAATTCGGACCATGCGCCCGCGCTGAGGGAGATTGCGATAAGGGCCGGAACGGAGCGGATGCGGCTTGCAGCGGCGTACGCGCTCGCGATGCTGAATGACGAGGCGGACAGGAATGTTGCGCTCCTTGAAGAAGCGCTCGGGAGCCGCGATCCGGAATCTCGTTTCTGGGCCTCGGTATACCTGGGTGAGGTCGGCATGCCGGCTTCGCTGGAGGCCGTCGCCCGGGCGCGCGAGATCGAGAACATGGAGTGGGTAAGGCGGGAGATGGACATTGCCGCGGCCCGGATTGCCGTTATGCGGAAAAAGATGAAAGAGAAGGCCGAGGACGAGCGGCTCGACCGCATATCGGCGGAGAAGCCGGCCGGGGATGGGCCGGGAGAACGGCCGGCGAAAGGGGTGGCTAAATAGGCGGGTTCCCCTAATTAGGCCCGAGGCATCAGCGGGAGAGCGCGATGCTGAGCGCCGTAGTGAGCTTAAGAATGTCGCGGTTTCCGCCGCGTATGCGGGCGCACAGCACTCCGGCGATGTTGACCAGGATTCGCACGCCTATAGCGGGGTACGCGTCGAGAAATTTGTAGAAATCGTCCCGGTCTATCTCGTACAGCACGCAGGTTTCGAACGCCTTGACCGTGGCGGAACGGGGCTGGTCCTCGAAAGCGGACATCTCCCCGAGGATGCCGACCTGTTCCGCCCTCAGGCGCACGAGCGATTTCTCGACCTCGCTGTATCCCCGCTCGTTGGAGACCTTCATGGTGATGACATTGGAAACCACCGCCTCGCCCTCGATGAAGAAGAACATGCTGTTGCGCGTTTCTCCTTCCTCCATGATGAGCTCGCCCTTCTCGAAGACGGCGCGCTTGCAGTAGTCGAACAGGACGCGCGCGTCGGCTTCCGATATCCCCCTCAGAATGCCTATGCTCCTGAATTTCTCAAACTCGGTCATTCCTTCACCTTCATCCCGTTTATCACCAGCGCGCGGTCGTTTTCCTGTATCACGTAATTCCAACCCGGATTGACCATGACGTTGAGCTTGCCGCCCGTGTCCGCGAAGTAGTCGAGCTGTGATTCGGCGAATTTTCTTTTTATAAAATCATCGATCGACGATGGATCCTCGGAAAGGAAGTCGTCGATTGAAAGCTTTCGGGATTCCGATATCACTCCAATCAGGAGGCCGCCATCGCGATCGCGGATGAAATCGAAAAGTTCCCGGAAGTGTTTCTTGTAGAACTGGGAGGGAATATTCTGAGAGGTGACCCCGTGGCCGAGGTTGAAGGACATCATTTCCCTGAGCGCCTGGGGTACTCCCGGGTGCATGGCGGAGTTGATCAACAGGAAGCTGTTGAACTCGCCATTGACGATGACGCTCTCGACGCTCGTCCTTTTAAGATACTGCTCGTTCTGGGGATTGAGGATCTCTGCGCTGATGCGGGCGCCGGGATTGATGTTGTTGATCGTGTAGGCGGCGAGAACCACTCGCTCGTCTGCGTTGCTGAGGGAGTTCTGCCCGGATTCGTCCGCGAGCAGGAGAATGGAACGCGCCTTGCGTATATTCGCGTTCTCGAGCGTCTGTTCGTGCGTGAAATTGCCGCGGACGAACTCTATCGAGAGATATTTCGACGCATAGGTAAACTGCAGCTCGTTGAGCGAGTCAATGTCCAGATCGTTGACCAGCACCGCGTCGGTCCGACTGCGGTTCTTGTCGCAGACGGCCTGGAGGCCGTGGAGTATACGCACCGCGTTTTTATTCCATCCGCAAATGATCAGGTGGTCTTTAAGGTTTATTTTCTGCAATCCCTTGCCCTCCTTCATTTTTCGCTCCACGAGGATCGATGCGATGGTCCCTGAGATGACGATCGTAAGGATCATGCCGGTCCCTATCATGAAGACCGCAAGAATTCTTCCCGGCAGGGTTACCGGGAATTTGTCGCCATAGCCGACAGTGGTAATGGTGATAAACCCCCACCAGATGCCGTCGCCGATGGTTTTTATCAACGCGCCGGGTTCATGGTGCTCGAGGGAATAGACGGCGACGCCAAACAGGGTTACCGTGGCGAGAAAGATCAGTAGAAGACGCGAGACACGCTCCTTCCGAAG
>CAZEAH010000277.1:0-5046 GCA_964510075.1 uncultured Leptospirales bacterium
CATGCGTTCTATGTGGTTACGCAAAAAAGTGCTTGAAAAATCGGGGCCAGAACAGCATCCGGGGGGCGATTGCCGTTCGGTTAAGGCATGCTCATTTTTAAACGCAGGAGGGAAGAATATGGCGGTAGTAGAGTGGAAAAAAGAGGGAAATGTCGCGATAGTGTACATGAACAACGGGGAGAACAGGCACAATCCGGATTTTGCGAAAGGCATGCTGGACGTTCTCGGCGCTATAAAAGCGGATACGTCGATCACCGCCACGGTGCTGACGTCGACGGACCCGAAAAATTTTTCGCTTGGTATAGACGTCACCTGGCTGGGCGAGCGGATGAACGCCAAGGAATCACAGGCTATCAAAGACTTCATGTACGCGATGAACGATGTGTTTAAAAGCCTTCTGCTGTTTCCGATGCCGGTTATCGCGGCCATCAACGGCCACGCATTCGGTAACGGCGCCATTCTTTCGTGTGCGTGCGATTTCCGTTTCATGAAGTCCGACCGGGGATACTTCTGTTTCCCCGAAGTGGACCTCGGTATACCCTTCCTTCCGGGAATGATCGCATGGGTAAAAAAGGCCTTCCCGTATTATAAGTTCCAGGAGATGAAATACACCGGACGACGCGTCGGCGCCGCGGAGCTCGCGGAGCACCATGTTCTGGAAAAGGCCTGCGCCGACCAGGACGAGCTTATGAAGGATTCGCTCGCGTTTGCCGCCACCTTCAACAAGAAACGCGGAATTTTCGGAGAAATGAAAAAACGCATGCACAAACATATTGTCGAGATAATGGAGAAAGAAGACCCGGCGTTCATCGACGCATTGTTCCTGCTTGTCACCGACTGAACCGCAATGACGTACGTTTTTGCCTCGCTTGACGGCAGGAAGCGCGCGGAATGCGGCGAGAAAGAATGGAAAGCGGCGCTCGACTCCGCGCGCGCGCGGGACTGGGACCCGGAAGGAACGCGAATCGACTTCCAGTTCCAGGTTGACGAAGTGTGGGATGAACGGTTCGATTATACGTGGAACCTCAAGCGTATGCTTGAGGTTCACATGATGGCCACGGGATGGGACGGGAACTATATCGAAAAAGAGAACCAGATAATTTCCGAATCCGACGCGTACGCGCTCTTTTGTTCCCTCGACGAAACGCTTGTCAGCCGGGCCCTGCTCGAGCTTCTCGCAGGGGGAGCGGTGCGCATCTGCGCATAAAAAGCAAAAACGGGGCTCTTCGATGGGAACGAAAACCATCATCAAGACGAGATGCCGGCGGTGCGGCCGTGAAATCCTCACGGCCGCCAACGCCTCTTTCGCGAACAGGCCATGGTACCGCCGTTTCGGCGGGATATGCCAGGCGTGCCTTACTGAGGATGAAAAACGCGATCTGGCAGAAGAGCAGGTACGCGAGACGAATCTCGCCTCGAGGCGTTACAGGTTTCCGGCAAGGATTGACTGGAAGGTGGAGGTATTCGCGCCTGAAGAGGAGGCGGTTTTGAGGTTTATGGCCCAGCGATACTTCTATACCAGGCAGTTTATCGCCGCCGCGACGGTGATGGATGAGTTTCCCGATATCGACGTAGCGGAAGTTCTCCACAGGCTTGAGGAGAAAGGGAAGATACAGGCGCTGTGCTAGCCGGTTTAACGCGCCGGGTCTTCATCATCTTTTCCGGGGTGGATGCGGCGGCTGAATATGCACCGGCGCCTTTTCCGGCAGTGGGTCTCTCAGGGCGGAGAGCTCTTCGAGAGAGCGCAGCAGCGAAGAGTACCTTCGTGAATCCGCCTCCGAGCCTTCACCCCATAGAAACGGGAACCAGTCCTTTAATCGGGATTCGAGCGTATCATCCATTTTAAGAAGATACTGGAGCCTGGATCTCCTGAATTGAGTCGGATTTACAAGGTAGATATACTCACTTCCTGTATCTTTCATTCTGATAAGCGTCGTTTTATTGTGGAAAGAAATATATTCCACAAGTTTCGGAACGCAACCCGATTCAAACCTGCTCAGAATACGATATGTCCCGTTTCCCTGTACGATATAAAGAAGGTGCAGTGTTCTGTATGCGGTGAGGCGGAGATCGTCGATTGTCCTGCCCATACTAACCTCCGGCTGTGTACTGAGGGGTCATCAGCCGGAGCGGCGGTTTATATTGGAGAACCCCATCTCCATCAGACAATTTATACTTAACGGCGGTCAGGTGAATCAAGTATTTTTCTATCTTGATTTGGTCGTATTGTACAAAAAATGAAAAATATTGTTGCACTGTCTTGACAACACCGTCCCCGGATAGTAGTTTATCTATCAGTTATGGTGATGGAGTTCACCATGTAACCGCCCCTGCGGCTGATAACTCCTGTTACGATAATCACTTTCCCGGGGGACGGATTACTATCCAGATACAACCTCCAGGTGGTGAAAACCGACAGGAGGTTTTTTTATGAACACGCAAGGGTCGACGCTCATGGATTTTGAATCTGCGGATTGTTCGGACCCCGCAGTAATAATCAGCGAAGCGGAAAGCGTCATTGTATCGCTTGGAGATGACTATCGGGCAAACCGGGCCAGAATTCATGATCTTTTAGAGCGGCTTACCGATGGCAGATTCCATCTGGCGGTCCTCGGACAGTTTAAAAGGGGTAAAAGCACACTGCTGAACGCGCTGCTCGGAGAAGACCTTCTGCCGACCGCCGTCATACCTCTTACCGCGATACCTACATATGTTCGTTTCGGCAGTGTCCGATCCGCAAAAGTAAGTTTCAATGGTGATCGTGCTTCAGAGCACTTTACCGGCAAGGACGCCGACGAAATTAAAGGATACCTCGCCGGATACGTTTCCGAGGAACAGAATCCAAATAACAGGCTGCAGGTAGCGATGGTCGAGGTGACGGCGCCATCCCCCCTGCTGGGGAAAGGAGTCGTACTGATTGATACTCCGGGCATCGGCTCCACTCACCGGCACAATACGGAAGCGACGCTCAATTTCCTTCCTCAGTGCGACGCTGCGATGTTTCTGGTTTCCGCGGACCCACCAATTACCGAAGTGGAAGTCGATTTTCTAAAAGAGGTACGCTCCAAAGTCAAACGCCTCTTTTTCATTCTGAATAAAATTGATTATCTTTCCGCGGCGGAACTTGATTCGATAATAACTTTCTGTAAGAAAATAATTACCGAGAGAGCGGAGATACGGGCTGATACGCGGATGTTTCCGGTTTCCGCAAAACAGGGACTTCATGCCGTAATGGCATCGGACGAGTCCCTGTGGGAGAAATCAGGCATGAAGGGGGTAGAGGACCATCTGATCGGGTTCCTGGCGGTTGAGAAAACGCGAGTCCTTCGTGAGGCGATCGCGCTGAAAACAATATCCATTCTCGAGGAAACTCTTTTAAGCGTTCGACTTGAGGTGCGCTCGCTCGAGATGCCCCTGCGGGAGATTGAGGAAAAGCTGGTCGTTTTTGAGAACAGCATAGGAGAGGCCGAACGGCAGAGAATTTTCACGAAGGACATTCTGGCCGGAGAGCGCAGGAGGCTGATGGAATTTCTAGAGGCTCAGGCGGAGAACCTGCGAATAAGGGCGCATGCATACATGGAAGGGATCGCCTCGGAGAAACTCTTGGGTGACGGCGGTGATCTTGACGAGAACCGTGTCAGAGAAGCGATTGCCGGAGCGATATCCGTATTTTTCGAGCGTGAACTGGGTGAGATGTCGCGATCGTTCGATAAACGTGTATCAGAAAGCCTGGGCACACATAGAAAAAGGGCGGATGATCTCATCGAAGCGGTTCGGAAGGCGGCGGCCGAAATATTCGAAATACCATACCGGCAGACGGAAAAATCAATCGGAATGGAAACACCCAGGGAGCCGTACTGGGTTACTCACCAGTGGCACTCTTCACTGGTGCCCATTCCGGATGAATGGGTAGATAGAATTCTCCCATACCGGAACCGTTTGAAAAGGATACGAAAGAGGATCAACCATCAGATAAACGATTTGGTTCTCTTCAATGTTGAAAATTTGCGGTGGGCGACACTACAGAACCTCGATACGACATTTCGTAATTTCGCATCAGAGCTCGATGCGCGTCTCGGTGACACCGTTAGAGCGACGAAAGGAGCGATTGTCGCGGCACTGGAGAAGAAAAAAACGCAGCGTGATACGGTTGAGGGAGCGCTTCAGAAATTCAGAACGGCAATCGGAACGATAGAGGGACTTATTCAGCGCCTGGGGTAGGATAACAGAATAATGCGTTATTATTGTCCGAAATGCTTCAGTGATTTTTCTGAAGACGAGGATATTTGTCCGGTGTGCGGCCTGGACATTCACGCTTTTTACGATCCAAAGGATTATATCGATAAACTTATACTGGCGCTCAAGCATCCGGAACCCTCGACCCCCGTGCGCGCGGCCTGGCTGCTCGGAAAAATCGGGGAAGAAAGAGCGGTCGAGATGCTTATAGAATGTTTTAAGGACACCGATGACATATATTTACTCGCAGCTGTCGCCAACGCGCTCGGTGAAATCGGCGGTGAACAGGCGATAGATTTTCTTGAATCACAGCGGGATCACCCTGCGTTTATCGTGCGAAAAGAAGTGCATAATTCCCTCAGGCATAATTCCATGCTTCGTCGAAGAGACTGCAGCTTTGAGATATGAGCTCATCACGCCGCTGCTGGTGATAAGCCTGTTTTTCGGACTGATAGGCGGAATAATGGCATTTGTAAACACATACGAAGCTTACAGCCATTTCCCCATGATCGATAAAAGAAAGCGATGGAGGATGTCTCTTTCGGCCGGTATCGCGGCGGTGCTGTTTGTTTTTTTTAGCCGTACTTACGATTATTTTGCTCGTCGGTTACATGGCAGTCTGATATTCGGACTTGTCGTAATCGTATTTACACGCCTGTAAACCCGGCAGGTTGAATTCTCTGAATTTTCACCATCTTCCTGCATAAGCGAACACAAAATTATAATAAATGTCTTGATTTATTAATTTCGTTCAGCTATCCTATCGCCTCGTTCCAGTACTTGTAAGAGAGGGGTCAGATGAGCGAAGAA
>CAZEAH010000278.1:0-5045 GCA_964510075.1 uncultured Leptospirales bacterium
CTTCACTGCCGACCCCGTACAACCTCCCGCCGTAACCGCGTCGTGCGTTATTAATCAGTATTATCTTTCCCAGGTTTAACCTGCTCACTGAAACGCCGATAACGGCGAGGCTTTCGGGGTAAAAGAAGGAACGCATTGCCGCCTCCGTATGTAATATGATAATACATAGTCTATCAGTATATGTTAATTATACTGCTTAATAGTCAAGAATAAGTTTTATTAAAATAATTTATTTTAATTAAAACGACTATGCCGTGTGTGAATTCACCTGGTGCAGTCTCGATTCTTCCGGTATAAAAGTATACCGTCGCAGTAGCAGGAGGGAAAAGGTATGATGTATCCTGCCGGGAGAGTATTCCGCCCGGCAGGACCAAGGCTTACATTTTAAGCGCCTTTTTTATGGTCGATATGAGGTGGGCCGGAGCAACAGGTTTTTGGAAAACACCATCGAAACCGAGTTTATCTATTTCTATATTGGACGCTGTGGCCGATCCAATACTGCTGAGCAGATACACCGGTACTCCCTTGCCCTGTTTCTGTATTTCTTCGGCTACCTTTGTCCCTGCGTCAATGCGTTCCATCATCATGTCGCAGAGAATCAGCGCGGGACTTATTTTTGATAACTTTTCGATACCCTCGTCACCGCTCATGGCCGTTTCGACAGCAAAGCCTTCAGCCGAAAGGATGGCGGAAATCGAATCGAGAATATCTGGATCATCGTCGATTACGAAAACAAGTTTTTTCTCAGCCATAGTGTGTCTCCTGGAAGGTGTAAAATATCATCGTATCGGCATGACGGACCGGCATATGCGCACCGCACCACCGTCATGAACGATTCTTTTACAATCATTCATACAAAGTCAACCGCTTTTCCTTAAATAAAGCGGATCGTGCGCCGCAATCCTCAAAATGACATATGACCCGTTACAACGCCGATTGTCCTACAACAACGGCAAACGCTTTATATGCCGCATGTATCATCTCAGGCTTTCAGCCGATTCTTGATGACCGACGTAAGGTGTTCGGGCGATACCGGTTTCTGCAATACACCGTCGAAACCCAACTGTTCTATGTTTACATTTGCTGCGGTCGCGTTCCCGATACTGCTGAGCAGATATATCGGAATTGAAGGATGATTGAGTTTGATTTCATCAGCAACCTTTGTTCCGGCATCGATTCTTTCCATCATCATGTCGCAGAGGATAAGGTCGGGTGTAATGGTTGAGAGTGCGCTTATCCCCTCCTGGGCGCTCATCTGGGTGGAAACGATAAACCCTTCCCCTTCGAGGACGGCTTTTGTGGAGGCCAGAACATCAGGATCGTCGTCAATCACCATGATGAGCTTTCTGCCAGCCATCTCCGAGCACCTCCCTAATGAATAAGCAACATTCTCAATTGATGGGCGGTTTGTAAAGAATTATTTAACCGCAGAGGCCGCCTGGGCCAGTTTACTGAACAGGATATGAACCCGCAGGGTGACGCAGTACTATTGCCGTTCCGTATCCGTACTGTGCGTATTGACTCAGCCTCCCTCCGTCTGGGGAAATGCCGTATTGGCATACAGGTATTCAACCTTCTCCTTGTGCTTCAACTCTTCGTTGGCCATTTTAAGGAGAATGTCGCGTACTTCACCCTCGGGCTGGACCGCGGCGAGTTCTTTGTAAAAATTATATGAATTCAATTCGCGATGAGCGGCTACGAGGTATACATCCTTGGATTCGAAGTCCTTCTGGATGTCCGGAGCTTCTATATACTGTGCAATAGCATAATCGATTACCTCGGTCATTTTGAGAGCGTTTGACCGATATCCACCGTCGCGATATGCCACCAGAAACTCACGGTGCTTTTTTTCCTCTGAGGCGAGAAACATGAGCGCGTCTATCGCGGTGGTATCTTTTATTTTCGCCTGAAGCGACGTGTAAAAGTCGTATGCCTCTTCTTCGCGTACGATCGCTTTCCCAATAAGGGTTTCCAGTGACTGTTTTTCCATAGTCCGACCTCTTTCCCGTGCGAGATGTGCGGCGAATACCGTGCAGGAGAAGGTTCAGATACGTAATGAACCCGAAAATAAAATCCTCACATCGGTATATCGCGCAGTACTTTTTTAACAGCGGAATGGTGACAGAGTCAAGGTTAAATTCGTTGCAGATAGATAATAATAAGAAGGGGAAGGTATTACCCTTCCCCCGAATTATCGGATTCGCGTTTAGTATTATGCGTTTTTCCCTTTTGGGGGCTTATACGCGAGCGCAATGAAAAAACCGACGGTAAGCAGACCCGCCGCGATGAACAGGGACTGATCCTTGAAAGCCTCGAACACATAGGGTCCTATCAGTCCTGCGGCGCTCCATGCCGTCAGCATAAAGCCGTAAACCTTGCCTATATATGCGGGACCGAAGGAGTCGGCCGCAAACGCCGGCATGGTTGCGAATCCGCCTCCGTAGCAGGCGAGGAGATAACAGGATACGACTATGAAGAGATAATAATTGGCCACATATCCTTTGGCGACAAGGACGTACATTACGGCCTGGGTCGCGAACATTATCATGAATACCATCTTGCGTCCGATATTGTCCGATATCTTCGCCCAGAACAAGCGGCCGAGTCCGTTGAAAATCGCCGCATACGCAACAACGGCGCCTCCGGCTGCCGCTACTACCGCTACCTGCTCGGGAGTGAGGTCACCTACTAGGCCCATAGTCTTTTTATAGACATCCTGGGCGAGCGGCGAGTGCTGTGAGATAAGCCCGAGGCCCGCGGACACGTTCAGGCAGAGCATCGCCCAGAGCATCCACCACTGAGGCCTTTTTACCGCTTCTCCGAACATAAAGGAGTCGGCCGCGGAAACGGTCGATTTCGCAGGAGTGAATCCCGCGGGGAGCCATCCCTGCGGAGGATTTTTAAAAAACTGCGCGGCTCCGGCCACAAGTACGAGAAAGATAACGCCCCAGATGTACCAGGTCTTCGCGACTCCCGATGCCGTTACAACACCGGCCTCGTCAACGACCTTGAAAGCAGCGATCATCCCGGGAGCGATCTTGCCCATAAAAAAGGCACCGGCGCCGAAACCCATAACGGCAAGCCCGGTTACGAGTCCGCGTTTGTCGGGAAACCAGCGGATAAGCGTGGCAATAGGGGTGACATATCCAAAACCGTTACCGAGCGCTGCTATAACGCCGAAGCCGAGATAGAGAAGCGCAATGCTTCCTACCTGGTCGGCATAACCAGCAACCAGTGTCCCGATACCGAAGAGGATGCCGCCTATTGTGGCCACAAAGCGGGGGCCTTTCTTATCGACCAGGGTGCCGCCGAATGCCGCGGCGAGGCCGATAATTCCCATAAGGATCATGAATGTCAGCTGAACAGTTTTACCGTCCCATCCATGCATGTTCATTAAGGGGATTTTAAAAACCGACCATGCGTACACGGTCCCGAGACAGAGCTGGATCACGACGGCGGCTATCGCGATAAGCCACCGTTTCGATTCCAAATTCTCGTTCGCCATACTACCTCCATAGACTGTATATTTTGATTTTCAGGATGAGCATGTCGGAATATTTCTAATACCGACCAGATAATTACAAGTACCTCCATTTACCAATGGAGAACGGTACCATTGTTTTGGGCGGAAGGAAATATTCAGGACATTACCGGGCTAAAGAATGTGCGGGGTATGGATATCGTCAAGTTAAAAATGTACACGAGGAGGGAAACAGGCAAAAAAAAGGCCCCTCTCGGGGCCTTTTTCTACACTTTACTTTTCAGACTTTTTGACGTACATCATGAAATATACTATACCAACAAAAATTGCTCCACCGACGATGTTGCCAAGGGTGACCGGGACAAGGTTGTTATTCAGGAAACCGCCCCATGTAAGGGCATCGGCCTTCGCTCCAAGAGTGCCCACATATTCTGCGAGAGCTGGGTCTGCTTTCAGAACGATACCCATTGGTATAAAATACATATTTGCGACGCAGTGCTCGAAGCCGGAAGCGACGAAAGCCATAATTGGGAAGAAAATTCCCCATACCTTGCCGCTGATGTCGTCCGCTGCAGCGGCAAGCCAGACCGCCAGACATACGAGCCAGTTACAGCCAATACCGCGATAGAAAGCTTCTCCCCATCCGAGGTTTACCTTGCTTATCGCGATGCCAAGTGCCGTATTGGCGCATGCTCCGCCTTCCAGCGGACACTGTCCGGCAACGAAACCTGTTTTCCAGAGGTTCGATTTGTACATGATATAAACAAGGATGAGTGAACCGATGAAGTTGGCGATATAAACTACAACCCAGTTTTTAAGCATCGCGGTCCACTTCACTTCCCCGGCGGAAACGCCGATGGTCATCAGGTTGTTGCCGGTGAAAAGTTCCGCTCCGCCGATTACAACGAGCATGAGTCCGACGCTAAAGACCGCGCCTCCGAAGAGTTTTGACATCCCGAGCCCAAGGGTGCTCTGGGTGCCGGTAAGTACCATAGTGGAAAGCTCCGCGCCGAAACCAATGTACGCACCGGCGAGGATTCCAAGTATGAGCATTTTAAAGATGGTGAGAGATCCCTTCGCTTTGCCCACACCGATGAAGTTTTCAGCAATTTTTGCTGGAGCGTTGAAAGCCATGACGACCTCCGTATATAATGATGAAACGCCAGATTGAGAATATAACATTATCTTATGATATGGTATATTCTTTTGCATACTATATTTTTATTATAATTATTTTTGTCAACTATTCTTTATATTCCGCTTCTCAATTCTATTTCCGTACTCTCGGATGAACAATTTTCATTATTGAAGTTACTCTGTATATGTATTTTGCAATAAATTGGTATTTAAGCGATCGCCGGAAATAACGCTCAAAATGGAGACATTAATATAAAAACGGCCGGTTAATCCCGGCCGTTTTGAATGCAAACAAATCGTATAGAGTATGCGCGATCTATCTAATGGAGATGAGCGCTTGAATAATATTTCTTTAGCGAAGCGTCGCACGCCGCGCACTTGTAGTCCGGCTTGCAGTGCTTTACGAACTCGCTTCGGAAATACTTGA